>BQIW01000022.1 GCA_021604105.1 Nitrospirales bacterium
CCGGCTGAGGCTCATAGGGAAGGCGGCTTTTAATCCATCCAAATTGAGTCGTATTGACTCCCGGCAAATGCACCATGGAAAGGCGGACCTGACTTCCATCGTGAATCAGCTCCGATCGGAGCGACTCCGTGAATCCTTTGATAGCATGTTTGGCACCACAGTAAGCCGATTGAAGTGGAATCGCACGATACGTCAACGCACTGCCGACTTGGATAATGACACCCCGATCCCGGGGAAGCATCCGACGAAGCGCTGAAAGGGTTCCGTAAACATATCCGAGATAGGTAACGTTGGTCACACGCTGGAATTCTGCAGCCGTCATGTCTTTCACCGGCGACAGCACGGAAACCATGGCATTATTTATCCAAATGTCGATCGGGCCAAACGCCTTCTCTACGGTGAATGCGGCCGATTCCACCTGCTCGGGATCGGCCACGTCCGTCGGAACCACGATAGCTTGCCCTCCTAGCTTTTCCACCTCCCGGCGAGCTTCTTCCAAACCCTCCTGCCCACGGGCCAGCAAACCGAGAGATGCCCCCCGTCGAGCATAAGCCCTTACGGTGGCTCGACCGATACCTGCAGAAGCCCCTGTGATGACTACCACCTCTGATTGCCGATTTTTATTCATATCTTTTCCTTTTGTGTTTGACGCGCTATCAAATGGAGAACGGGGGCGGTGGAGGAGATACTCACGCCAGAGTGACGAGTAGAATGTTCTTCGAAACTCAAATCTATGAATTCAGTAAATCCCTTTCCTTATGGTCTGCTCGATCATGCGAAATTTGGTCAACAATATGATTATCTTTGGTGACATCGGCCTGAGAACCTGATGGCACTGCGGGTGATGGAGCATCCTTTGTCTGGTCGGTCGGGTCAAAAACGGCCTGGTCATCAAGAGGGGAATACCCCTGCATCTTCAGACGATAAATGGGTTCGGGCATTTCATAATTTGCCAGATCAAAGGCCTCTTTCACCGCCCGAATCGCTTCACTTTTGACCTTTCCGAAGTCGTATTGATCCTGAGTCGTCCATGCGAACATTTTCAGGATCACATTCGAATCGCCTAATTTCTCTACCGCGCATCGGACCGGAGGATCAGCAATCACCCCGCGGGTTTCCTCTAAAGTTTTTATAGCCAATTGCAACGCCGACTCGATATTGACAGCGGTATCGATACCGACCTCAAAGGAGAAACGCCGTTTGGGGTTCCGGGAATAGTTAAGAATAATGCCTTTGTACACCGTCGCATTGGGTATGCGTACATGATTCCCATCTAGCGTCATGAGAATGGTCTCCCGCGATGTCAGTTTCATGACCAAACCTTCATAATTTTCCAGAACAATTTGGTCCAGTGGCCGAAAGGGTTGTCTGATACTCAGCAGAATGCTGGCAATGTAGTTTTCCACCGTGTCCCGGAGGGCAAAACCTATGGCCAGGCCCATGACTCCGGCTACACCCACGATAGTTCCCAAAAGAGCCGTGGCGTCCAGGATTTCGAGCATGACGACAAAGCCAATAAATATGACAGTCCCTTTGACGAGTTGTTTGGCTAATGATTGTAAAAACGCATGTGGAGTAATTTTTTCATACAGGTGATCCCATCTGGTCATAAAGGATGCGAGGAACCAGAATATAAGAAATACCGTAAAGCCGATGATTAAGAGTGGCAGATAGGAGATAAAATTATTGAGTTGGTCGACCATTTTTTCCTGCACGACGGTTAACCGTTCGCGGACTTCCCGTTTCTGTGTGATTTCATCTGTCACGCTGACCACACCATCCACGCGTTCGGCAAGTTGAAGAGCCTGTTCGTGGGCTTCTTTGGTGGAAGTATGCCCCGCCAAACGTACCACCCCCGCCTTCACAGCGATATCGACATCGGCAAGCTCCGGCAGATTCTGGAATACCTCCCTAAGCCGTTGTGTGATAAGCCCGTCTTCAATCTTGTCCGCTCCAACCGCAATTTCCTGTTGTTTCTCAATGGGTCGTGAATCTGTGGGGACCTCTGGATTATCCACAGGTTCCTGGGACCGCACTGGTTCAACCCGCGCACTCCCAACAACAATGATGAGGAATACGAGGATTAATGAATAGAATCTGAAGTGCATAACATTACATCCTGTCCTTTTTCCCATCCTTGTCTACTTCGAGGGACCGACTAAGACCTCTCCGGAAAAATACGATCACCGTCTCAGGCGAAATCCAAATTTATCCAACGATGAAAAAAAGCGGTGCTCCTCTGGGAATAGAAACTTGACATTGCGGCAGAGGAGGAAACAAACATGAGGTTCAGAATAATCTCAGAAGAATCGCCCATTGGCGAAAGGATAAATAATTGAAGGCTTGTTGAAATTGTTTTCATAGTTCACTAATCGCTATGAATGCTTCAACAGACAAATTCAGGTCGTACTATCTGAAAACATCCGTCAAAACCGCCCTCTGAATACGATGGGACTTTAGGAGTGGGAATGTGGATACTTGAGAAGTTCCGCTTAATGATTTGTCTATAATAAATCAACGGGCCGGTTCATATCATAAAGAGAAGTGAGATTTGCCTGACGACATTTCAATCTCAGAAGTTTTCTAAAATGCAAATACTAAGAGAACGGTAAGTGTTACACTGCAGAGGCAAAACATGCAGGTACTCCAAATGATGATCATTATTTCCTCCTCCTCGACCAAGCGGACGGCTTCAGGTGTATCGATACCTTCACCCTTTGCGGCGTCAACATAAATGTCTCCACAAGTACTCTCAGCGGCCTTCCTCGTATTGTGTTCCCTCCTGCTGTACGTGTTGGCCCTAATTTTTGCCCCATTCATGACACCCATTTTGTGGGCCATGATCCTGGTTCGTCTCTTCTATCCTCTCTATCAGTGGCTGACTCATAAGCTGGGAGACAGGGCTACGGCCTCGGCGGCTCTCAGCACACTGAGTGTCATGTTACTTGCCGTCTTGCCTGTGGCCTATCTGGTCTTCCTCGTGGTGACAGAGACCCTCAACGCCTATCAACTCGCCATGAATTGGGTGCAAGGGGGTGGCCTGCAAAAACTGCCCGATCTTGTCGCAAAACTGCCTCTGATCGGAAATGTGTCTCAAGAATTGTTGGGCCGACTTGTTCTGGCCTATGGGGACGTTCAGGGGCACCTGGTTGAAGGAGGGAAAGCCGTCAGCGGGGTCTTGTTGTCCAGTGTCGGTGGGCTGGCAACAAATACCCTTGATCTCCTCATGGACTTTTTTGTGATCCTGTTTACTCTGTTCTTCCTGTTTCGCGATGGGCATCATCTCTATCGTGCATTTTATGAAGCGCTCCCAATCGAAGAAAGCTATAAAGCCGTCATTATGGAGCGCCTTGACAATGTGATGGGGGCTGTCGTTCAGGGCACCCTTCTCACGGCCCTGGCACAAGGTTTCACGGCAGGGCTTGCCTATTGGGCCTTGGGCGTCCCGTTTTCCATTTTTCTGGGAGCCCTAAGCGCCATTCTTTCTCTGGTACCTTTTGGCGGCACAGCATTAGTCTGGGCCCCGGTCGCTGCGTATCTGTTATGGACCGGTCCCATTTGGAAAGGGGTAGTCATGATCCTAATCGGGGTCGGATTGGTCGGTCTCATGGATAATTTACTGAAACCTCTTCTCGTCGGATCCAAAGCGGATTTACCCGTTTTGTTTCTCTTCTTCGCCTCATTAGGAGGCCTCGCGTATTTCGGCTTCATCGGATTGTTTCTGGGTCCCATTCTGCTTGGGATCGCGCTGGCGGTCTTCCAAATTTACCGTGAAAATTATCAGGAGCAGGCAGGTCTTTTAGTAAAAGCAGGATCGGGACACCCACAAGAACCGGAGAACCCAACAATAAAATAGGAGGGATGAGGTATGAGTATCATCGGTTGGATCGTCTTTGGATTAATTGTGGGAGTAGTTGGAAAAATCTTAATGCCCGGGAAAGATCCTGGAGGGTTTCTTGCCACGGTCGCTATCGGTATCATTGGGGCGCTTTTCGGTGGGATGCTCGGGCGAATGATCGGCATGTATGGACAGGACGATCCCGTCGGGTTTGTGATGGCCGTTATCGGAGCCATCCTGTTTCTCTGGCTTTATCGTGTAATTACCCGACGTGGGGACACGTGACGTGAGCAATTGTCCCCGGATCGTCGGGAACAGTTTTTCCCCTCGCTGACTCGTCATGTTTCCAGCTACCACATGGGCAGAATAACCAAAGTTGGGATCGTCTCGATTCCGGGTGCAGAAAATCACCTATCGCAGAAAGCCCTCAACTTCCTACCTGGCCTCGAATGTAGTGGGAAACCCGGATGCCAGAAGCTCTGCACAATCCTGGTATACAGCCACCGCTCCAGCCGAATGGAGTTCCTCTCGACTAAAGGCTCCTCCGGTTCGGACCGCAATCGTCTGAAGTCCACAACCTTGAGCAGATTGAATATCCCAAATCGTGTCCCCGACCACAATGCTCTCCTGCAGGGAACATCCAGCCCGCTCCAGAGTTAGTTGAAAAATATCCGGTGCGGGTTTCGCACTGTCTACATCCGCTGACGACACCATCCCGGCCAGCTTATCCTTCGCCTCAAGTGCTTGAACATGATGTTTCAATTCTTCAGACTTCGCACTCGTCGCCAGCCAGATGGCGATGTCTTGCGATGAGAGAGTTGCAAGGATTTCTTTGGCTCCAGGCAAAGGATAGGTATGATTTTTCAACTCCTCAAAAAATTGGCTATGCAACTCATTGGCCCGTCCGTGTAAGGCCTCATCCTTAAAAATCGCACCCAGCATCAGGTCCGATCCCTTACCAATCTGACGATGGATCGCGGCACGCGGGACTGGATGTTCGACGGCCGAAAAAGCACGGGCCCAGGCCTCCACGTGTAAATAATTCGTATCCATAAGCGTGCCATCAACATCAAAAATTACCACTCGTATCATTTAAACATTCTCCTGATCATTTAAAAACTTTGCTCTATCGGGGCCTGGGAGTTTCCGTTCGAGATTGTACACATCAGGACAACCAGTCGGCGATACGTTACACCTTTCCGTTCCTGGATGCGTTCTTATTTGGATGTTTCTCAGACTGTAATTGCTATTGAGGATATCCATTCCCGGGAGGAGATGCGGGACAACATTACAACAGGCACAAAGAACATTGACTGGCCTGCCTTGCTGCAATTGCCCACGGAACTTCGTGATCTGCTTCATGATGCATGCGTATTGGAATTCAGACAGGGGCGAATTGAAAAACCTCCAAGACAGATCCTGGTGTTAGGAATTCGATAACAAACGATTGTGCCCTGGGCCACTATGCTCGCGCATTAAGACAATTCCACTTTCCTCTCAACCTGGGATCCTCAATGTCATTGACTTCACGCTGTAGGAGCTAAGCTCACCACAAGCTGGCGTTCCCGGGGACCATCCAGTTCAACTAATAAGACTGACTGCCAGGTACCCAAACGCAACTCACCGTCCATCACGGGCAAGGTCAGCGACGCTCCGATTAAAGATCCCGCCATATGAGACCACGCATGGGAGGGATCATGGGCATGACGAAAATTGATCTGTGGAATAATTTTTTCGGCGACTTCGAGGAGATCTTCCTCCGTACCTTCTCCTATTTCCCCGGTCGTTAGCGCGGCCGTGGTATGCGGCAAAAAGACGTGGCACAAGCCATTCTGAAAATCCGCATTTTGGATGATTCTATTCAATTTCGGAGTGAGATTTACAATATCTTTGAGGTTCTTTGTTTTCACCTGTAACGTATCCATCAGTTCCTTCTCGCTGGAGCCTACGCGGGCAGGTCTCGTTCCTCTAGTTTCTCACGCCACTAGTCTAAAAGTTCCTTCGGAATATTGCCCCCATTCTCGGCAAGTTTTTGCAACACAGTTTTATGCAACCACATATTCATCCGGGCGGAATCCCCCATCTTGTCAACCGGGCATCCGAGCTCAGTCGCGAGTTCCTTACGAGCTGTGAAGCTGCTATCGAGATCAAGGAGCTTCAGCAGGTCCACAATCGACGTTTTCCAATTAAGCTTTTGAGGGTTCGAGGCTGCAAGGCTTTCAAGTTTCCCTTTGACATCCACCACCGTGGTTCCAGGTGAAGGAGCAGGAGAAGCCGGGGCGGCCTGCGGAGCCTGGGTTTCTGGGGCAGGTGATTGTGGCGCAGGAGCAGCCTGTGCTTCGGAACCGCTGAAACCGAGCTTATCAAGGATTTTGCTAAAAAAACTCATGGGAGATCCTCTCGATTAAAGGTGGTAGTAATGATGGGCAAAAAAATGGCCGTATTCCGATGGCCTACTCAGATTTATCAATTCTTTCTTCGTAGCACCTGAGCGTTCATAAAACTTTGGAAAGGACTCCTGTCATCATGAAACATTAACATTCTGAATGGAATGGATACTTTTCTCTTTTCGACCGGGGATTCGTCTGGTCTCAGAAAATTATGGGGAATCCCTTATGAACAAAATAAGTCGTTGGATTTTGTCCATTTAAAACACCCCCGTGCTCTTACCCCCTTGGAAGGGCTCTTTTATGGCAATTGCGTGGCGAAGCGGTCCTGTATGGTCTGGGCCATCAGGTCATATCTCCAGGAGTGACACGCTCCAGTTCAGTGATTAGCTGGGGTAGGTCTTCTTGAGCTGTTTTCCAGAGAATACCCAAATCGATGTCGAAATAGACGTGAACCAGGCGGTGGCGCATACCGATCATGTCTTCCCATGAAATACCGCAAGTTTGCTGGCGAGCGGCCGGCGTCATTTGGTAGGCCGCTTCACCGATGATCTCGATACTTTTGACTAAGGCCAACACCAGCTGGCGATCCCGGTTTAGATCAGAGCGCGTCCGGCCCTGCACGAAACCAACCGCTTCTCATGCAGCATCCAGCATATGACGGAACCGAATGCCGTCATCCTCGCGCATACTGTACCTCTGCCTCTTCCAAAATTCGCTGACGGAAATAGCGGCTAAGGTCCTGGGGAGTTCGCAAATCGACTTTTCTACCGGCCAACAGGGAAGACAGCTCCCGTTCCATGCGCGCGATCCCGAAGAGACCCGGCGCCTGGTCAGGTTCAAACTCGACCAGCAAATCGATGTCGCTGTCGGGACGAAAATCGGCACGAAGCGCCGAACCGACCGCTTGATTCCATGCTCACGGCAGAAGGCAGCTACGGCCTCCTTGGGAAATGAAATTTTCGGGTTCATGTTTCGACCTCTCTCTGTAAAAAATATTTGATATGAAGGTCGCATCTAACCTGAAACGTTAGGAGCTGGTAGGCATGTATGGGTGTATTTTTCAATACGGTTCCTTCGAGGTTCCAATATAGGCTCTGAATAGAACAGGGAAATTCTTGGTCAATTGAGAGGATAAGTCAAGTTGCGCGTCTGCGAAAATAAACCAGTGGAAATTGATCCCCCTCGTTGATAATTCGGCGACATCCAACGAAAATCACCACGGTTTTGGATGAAACTCTTTATTTCCTACCTTTTGGCAAGAAATCGTTCGCCTGAAAGCCTCAAACAGACCTATTTCTGTCAATCGATTTTTTTGAGTTTAGCCGCTGTATAGCCGCTGATCAGAGTGCAGCTTGTAAGGTGGCCGGCCGAGCGGGCTCAAATCACGACGGTCACGCCGTTTTGTTTAAGAACCTCCAACACCTTGGGAATGTCCGGAGGACCTGGAGGGATCTCATTGCTGATGGCGGTGAACATCTGTGTGGCCAGGCTGCCCTGACCGGTGAGTTCGAACATCTCCCCCCCGCCTGCGCCGTAGCGAAAGCCGTGCATGGTGCCGGCGGGCACGTGGACCAGCGTACCCGGCAGGCACGTGACCGTCTTGTCTGCACACCTGAACTCAATCTGACCCTTCAGGACATAGAAAGACTCGTCCCAGTCGTGATAATGCAGGGGCGGACCCATTCCATCGTCGCCCTGCTGGATGGTGATCTCATAAGCCTGAGTTGCTGCGCTTGACGCAAGCACAGTCACCTTCGTGCCGAGCACATTCAACGGAGGATCGTAGTCGTTGGGTGTCACAATAAACGGTTGGAGCTTCATGGTGTCTTCCCCCCCCAGTGGACTAAATTGAGTGATTGACCTATCCGATATCATACGATTTCACAGCTGATTTTTCGTCAATTGACCAAATTAGTCAAGCAGTGGGACTGAAAATTAGAAAAGGCGATTATGGAGACCTTTTGCATTTGAATGATTCGACTCGTCCCTCATGGAACAAACGTAATCGCGCGCTTAGCCCTAGCAGGCTCTTGGAAAACCCGGAATTCTTTTAAAAGCTTATCGGGATTAAAAATTTTACGTTTCTCCATGAGCGAAGCGGCGTGTTCAAAAAGGCCCGTCCAGCAAGGCCGCAGCGGCTTGGACGGGCGGAGCGTACAGAGAAGTACGTGAGCCCGGCCTAGAGGCGAGAACGCCGCTGGCGGACTTTTTCAAAACCCTGCTAGGTTTGATCCTCGGCCTGTTGAAGCGGCAATGCCGGCAGATGGATCGTCACCATCAAGCCCCCGCCCGGGGTGTTGGTTAAACTGATGTCCCCGCCATGATTGCGAACGATGGATCGTGCGATGGCCATGCCGAGGCCGATGCCCCCCGTTTGTTTATTACGGGATTCCTCCAATCGCACAAACGGCTGAAAGACCCGTTCAAAATCCTGCTCCGGAATTCCCGGACCCTTATCTTGAATCATAATCTGAAATTCCGTGTCATTTTGTCGAAGCTTGGCCTCGACCTGTCCTCCATAGCTCACGGCGTTTTCAAGGAGGTTTCGAACGGCCCGCTTGAGACTGATGGGGCGGCAGGTGTACGGCGTTTTTTTCGCGCTCTCGAATTGCACCTCCATCTCCATATCGGCCAGATCCTGACAAAGACTATCGATTAAGGCGCTGAGGTCGACTGAACGCGTTTCCTCCGTCGAGGCCTCATCCCGGGAAAAAGCCAGCGTGGCTTCGGTCATCCGTTGCATGTCTTCCAATGTATCCAGCATCTTGCCTCTCGCTTCCTGATCCTTCATCAATTCGACTTGCAGTCGTAGAGAAGTAATGGGAGAGCGTAAATCGTGACTGATGGCCGCCAGCATTCCGGTTCGATCCTGAACAAACCGTTGCAGTCGTTCGTACATGCGGTTAAAGGCGTGGATAGTTTGCTGAATATCAACTGGACCTTCTTCCGGAATGGGAGTGATAGATTCCCCGCGACCAACCCGCTCCGCAACTTCCGTGAGTTGTTGAAGGGGACGGGTGAGACGTTGCACCATGAACACCACAATCAGGCAGATACTGCCCCCCGTGAACACCATCGAAATCAGCGTGGGCAGAGCCCATCGGCCCAGGGATGGGGTGATCCCCATGCCGACATTCAGCCACCGGCCATCCTGAAGACGCGCAGAAATCAGCAGGCCCGGGGCGTCAAACTCCGAGAGCGGAAGAGGAAAGGACGATCCGGACTTTTCACTTTGTAAAATGGAACGTCGGACGTCTTCCGGCGCCTCCCCTATGGTCTTTTTCCATAACCCGTCCTGTTGCGGAAGCATGAACCGCAGTTCAGATACATCCTTCTTGTTCAGCAAATCCTTGAGACGGCTGATCCACTCATGGTCGCCCTGTTGCAAACCTTGAGGAATCTGACTGGTATCCGACAACCAGTAATACAACTT
The DNA here is from genome assembly GCA_021604105.1 of Nitrospirales bacterium. Classification (GTDB taxonomy): domain Bacteria; phylum Nitrospirota; class Nitrospiria; order Nitrospirales; family UBA8639; genus Nitrospira_E. The sequence goes on from BQIW01000022.1 coordinate 9,662, forward strand.
TCGTGAACTGGCGGCCTGGACCATGCGATTGTGCAAACCCGATGGGCTGTGTGCAATGAGATCGATAAGAGAAGCCGTTCGCTCAAGAATTTGGGTCCGCTCGACAGATCGAATAGCCGCACGACGTTCATCGGTAAAAATAAGAAAGTTGGCCACTTGCGCAAGGACGAGGGCCACGAGCAGAAGGGCAATCATCTGGCTGGTCAGCCGTTGCGGCCACACCCGCCGGAAAATGGGCATGCCCGGTTTCATTGAAAGGAGACCTCAGCGGTGAACGTGTAACCGCCGCCCCACACCGTTTTAATCAAGGAGGGTAGCTTGGGATCGACTTCAATTTTTTTTCGCAACCGGCTGACCTGATTGTCGATACTGCGATCAAACACATCGCCCGTGCGATGCCGGGTGAGGTCCAGCAATTGATCACGAGTCAACACCATGTGTGGATGATTCAGGAACACCGTCAACAGCACAAATTCGCCGGTGCTGAGCGGAATGGCCACGCCATCTTCTCCGATGAGCTCTCGTTGCGAAACCTGCAAGACCCATCGGTCGAATCGAATGGTTTTTTCAGCTATTCGCCGTTCCTTCCACGGCAGACTATTCGCACGCCGGAGCACGGACTTGATTCGTGCCAACAATTCCCTCGGATTAAACGGTTTCACAACATAATCATCCGCGCCCATTTCCAACCCGATCACGCGGTCCGTTTCTTCGGCCATGGCCGTGAGCAAAATAATGGGAATTTCCTTCGTTTCGCGTAAATGACGACAAAGAGAGAGACCGTCTTCTCCCGGCATCATGATATCCAGGACAACGAGATCGATGGCGCTGTTTTCGAGAGTTTTTCGGGCTTCAGCCGCGCTTCCGGCCGCACTCAGTCGAAAGCCTTTTTGCGTGAGATAGGTGGCGAGCGGATTGCGAATATCCGGTTGATCATCAACAACAAGTAGATGCGGTAAAGAATCCATAAGGCTCCTGAAGATTACCCTCCTCCATTATTATGACGCCGGGACCGAAAGTGGGGGAAGAAAAATTGTATCAAAGTTTGTCAAAACGGAATTCTGGCAGGTTTTCTTACAAAAAAGAAGGATGTGGATAAATTTCAGGGAAATATCCTGGGTATACTGACCGAACAGAGAAAGATCGTGGCCAAACGCCTGGATGAATCGCTTTCGTCAGCAACTTGGAACAAAAAGACATTTTCCCTCTCCGGTCATTTAAAGGACGACAAACATTATCCATAACAAAATTGACATATATTTTCCTTTGTCACTCTGAACATCGCATGATCACCTTCCGTTATTGGCCCCCCATCCTCACAGGCATTTTCCTTATGCTGATAACCGGTTGTCTGTTCGACCCACAACCCATTGAATTGAAAATCCATCCGCCCGATTCGTTTTCCCATTCCGGCCAGCATGCGTTGCCGGACAAATGGTGGGAAGCTTTTGAAGACGAGGCCCTTGACCGGTTGATTGAACGCGCAATGGAGGACAATCCGACTCTGTTGGCCACCTGGGACCGCCTGCGGCAGGCGGAAGCCATCGCCGTGCGTGACGGAGCTCCCCGGTTTCCTTTTTTAAACGCGAACAGTAATGCCAGCCGGAGTCGTACTGATTTAGGCACGCAGACGGATCGTTTCGCAATGGGATTATCAGTGGCCTATGAGCTGGACCTGTGGGGACGGGTACGAGCCTTCGGAAGCGCGGCGGAATTTGAGGCGCAGGCCAGTCAGGCCGACCTAACGGTTGCCGCGATCACCTTATCAAGTCAGATGGCGAAAACCTGGTATAACCTGCTTGAACAACGAGGCCAACTGACTTTACTGGAGAAACAGATCTCGACCAACGAGAAAGTTCTTCAATTGGTCACCTTGCGGTTCCGACAGGGCGTCGCCGCTGCGGCCGACGTTCTGCGACAGAAACAATTAGTGGAGCAAACGCGGGGAAACACCAAAGACGTCCGCGCGCAAATCGGCACGCTCACCCATCAACTCGCCATACTTCTTGGGAAACCTCCCAAGTCTTTGGTTATCCCCGACGATCCTGTGCTGATACACCTTCCCCCATTGCCCAGTACCGGCCTGCCCGGAGATCTCATTCAACGGCGTCCTGACGTGCAGGCCACGTTTTACCAGGTACAGGCCGCCGATGCGCGTGTCGCGGCCGCCATTGCGGAACGTTTCCCGCGCATAGATCTTGGCGGAGCGCTGACCACAAATCTCACCCCAACCCTGACCAGCGGAGCCTTTGCGACTGCTCCGGGAGGACTATTTGCCAATTGGTTAGCCACCGTCTCGGCACAAATCGTGGCACCGATCTTTAATGCCGGGGCGCGGGCAGCGCAAGTTGATCTCAGCAAAGCCGCTCGCTCCGAGGTCCTTCACAACTACGAATCCACGGTACTCCAAGCCTTCCAGGAGGTCGAAAATGCCTTGATTCGAGAAACACAGCAACGGGCAAAAACAACCAGTCTGGAAGATCAGCTTCACATCGCCACCCAGGTGATCGAACGCTTACGGGCCCGTTATCTTAATGGTGCAACCGCCTACCTGGACGTGCTCAATGCTCTGAACAGCCAACAGGAGCTTGAACGCGAGATCCTGACTTCCAGACGGACGCTCATCGATTTCCGCGTTGATCTAGCCAAGGCTTTGGCCGGTGGTTGGCCCATGACTAAACCTGAAATTCGGGGATTAACCATTTCCAACGGATAAAAATTCCTCCCGAAACTCTACCAAACCATGTCATCCCCCTCCTTTTCCAAAAAATGCCTGATGGTCTTGAAGGCTGTACTGCCGATTCTGATCCTGGTACTGGCCGGAGGCATCGCGTTTTCGATTGTCAAGAGCGCCCCACAGCCTGAACGTCATTCCAAACCCAGAGAACCACGACTGGTGGAAACGATTGAGATCGATGTGACCAAACAGATGCTGACCATAGAGGCTTGGGGACAAGTCCAACCTGTTCATCAAATCACACTCCGATCACAGGTGAACGGAAAAATCATCGCGGTCAACCCGGAACTGGTTCCCGGCGGTCGTTTCGCTGCGCAGGAAACTATTCTTCGTTTGGAACCAGCGGATTATGTGCTGGCTGTCCGCCAGCGACAATCCGATCTGGCGAAAGCCCGTGTGGCTCTTCTCCTCGAAGAGGGTAATCAGGTCGTCGCCAAACAAGAGTTCGATTTATTGGGTGCCACGATCAACGAGCAGGAAAAATCTCTGGTCCTTCGTCTGCCGCAGCTAAACGCGATGAAAGCCGACGTGGATGCCGCCGCGGCTGCCCTTCAATCCGCGAAGCTCGCGTTGGCCCGCACCGTCATCAAAGCTCCGTTTGAGGCAACCGTCGTTCGCCGTCACATTGATCTGGGGACCTATGTGACGACCACCTCAGATCTCGTGACGATTGCGGGAACGAAAGAGTATTGGGTTGAGGTAGCGGTCCCCATGTCTCAGTTACGTTGGATCACGATTCCTCGCACACCTGATGAACCAGGGTCCGCCGTCAAACTCTTTCAAGAAAATGTGTGGGGGAAAGACAAATTCCGGACGGGCCGGGTGGTCCGGTTGCTGACCGATCTTGAACCCAACGGGCGAATGGCCAGGCTTCTGGTGGCCATACAAGATCCGCTTAATCTTGAAGAACAGCATGGGCGGTTGCCTCGCGTGCTGCTCGGCTCGTATCTTCGCGCGGAAATTCAAGGGCAGGAACTCGCCAGGCTTGCCAAAGTGGATCGTCGCTGGATCCATGATCAGAATACCGTCTGGCTGATGAATACAGACAATACGCTGGCCATTCGTCAAGTGACGATCGCCTATCGTGGCCAACATGAGGTTTTTATTTCAGAAGGCTTGGAAACGGGAGATCGCTTAGTGATCACCGACATTTCCGCTCCCACGGATGGGATGCCCGTTCGCTTGAATAACAGCCGTTCCGACACACCAGTGACTCCCCATGGAACCTAACCCCCCTCACCGGGAATCCGGCCCTTTGGCCTGGATGGTGCACAACCGGATCACGCCCAACCTGCTCATGCTGACGTTACTGCTGGGTGGATTGTTTATGGCCTCCCAAATTAAACAGGAGGTCTTTCCCGAGTTCGAAGAAGACACGGTCACCATCACCGTCCCCTTTCCCGGCGCAAGTCCCGAAGAAGTCGAACAAGGGGTGATTCTGGCGATTGAAGAAGGTGTGCGCGGCCTTGAAGGGGTGAACGAGATCCGGGCCACCGCCGGGGAAAACCAGGGAACGGTCATCGTTGAACTCCTCGCCAACTCCAACAATCAAAAAGTCTATCAGGACATTCAGCAGGCGGTCAGCCGCATCGTGACGTTTCCCGAGGATACGGAAAAGCCGAGTGTCACATTGGATACCCGTCGTCGCGACGTCCTGACTCTTCAAATGTATGGTGACGTCTCGGAATGGACCCTTCGTGAGGTCGCGGAACAAGTTCGGGATCGCCTCTTACAAGAACCCGGCATTACACAAATCGACCTTGAAGGCGCGCGAGCGTATGAAATCCATGTGGAGGTGTCCCAAGAAGACCTCCGGGCTTATGGGCTCTCATTGGAGGGCATCGCACAAACCATTCGCGCAACCGCGCTCGACCGATCCGGTGGAAGCGTGGAAACCTCCAGCGGAGAAATTTTGTTGCGGGTGCAGGAACGACGGGATTGGGCCTCGGACTTTGCCGACATTCCCATCATCGCCAACCAAACGGGAACGCTCTTGCGTCTCGGGGATCTCGCACACGTGTCGGAAGGGTTCCAGGAAAGCGAAACGTATGCCACGTTTAACGGGGTACGTGCCATTGGCATCGAAATCTTTCGAGTGGGAGACCAAACCCCGATCGGCGTGTCGGAAAGGGTACGCGCCGCGATGGCCCATATTGTTCCCGATCTGCCGGCTTCCATCTATTACACCATTCTCAAGGATCGGTCAGAAATCTATTATCAACGGCTCACCCTTCTGTTGAAGAATGGATTTCTCGGGTTGTTACTGGTCCTGGCCATTCTTACCCTTTTTTTGGAATATAAACTGGCCTTTTGGGTGACGGTAGGGATCCCGACATCATTTCTGGGGGCCATGCTTTTCCTGCCGGCCATGGACGTGTCCATCAATATGGTGTCCCTCTTTGCCTTCATTATTGCGCTTGGGATTGTGGTTGATGACGCCATTATTTCCGGGGAAAACATTTTTGAATACCGGAAACGCGGCAAATCCTTCAGCGAGGCGGCCATCCTGGGGGCACGGGATATTGCCATTCCCATCAGTTTCAGCATTTTGACGAATATCGTGGCCTTCCTGCCGCTGATGTTCATACCCGGATCCTTCGGGAAAATCTGGGCCGTGATTCCCGTGGTGGTCTCGACAGCCTTCATTATTTCCTGGGTCGAAGCGTTGTTTATCCTTCCAGCCCATCTGGCGCATTCGGGCACCAATCCGACCGGCGCTATCGGCATGACCCTGCATCACACCCAACAACGGTTCAGCGCATGGTTTTCCCGATTTGTCGAACGGACATATGGTCCGTTTCTCCGCCGGGCCGTTGCTCACCGCTATCTGACTATTGCCATTGGATTCGGAATTTTTGCCATCGTGCTGGCCTACCCATTCAGCGGACGCATGGGCTTTATTCTCATGCCCACCGTTGAGGCGGATTATGCTAAAGCCACAGCCGTGCTTCCTTTCGGAAGTCCGTCCAGTGAAATAATCCGGATCCGTGACGGGTTGATCCGTTCCGTGCAGGACGTGATCGACCTGTATCCGGGACAACAGATTTCCAACGGCACCTTCGCGCTGGTGGTGGAAAACATCATCGACGTTCGTGCGTATTTGCCGGATGCAAACCATCGTCCGCTCAGCACAAGCGAGTTGACCTCCCTCTGGCGGGAACATACTCCGGATTTCACGGGAGTGGAATACTTGCGGTTTGAGGCGGATAGCGGGGGACCGGGGCGCGGGCCCGGAATCAGTGTTGAACTCAGCCATCGGAATATTGCCATGCTCGATAGGGCCAGCACCGATCTGGCCGACCGTCTGGCTGAATTCGGAAGCGTCAAAGACGTGGATGACGGATATTCTCCAGGAAAACCCCAGCTGGACTTCCGGATCAAAGAAGAGGCCCGCAGCCTCGGCCTCACCGCCGGGGATATCGCGAGACAAGCCCGCAACGCCTTTTACGGATCGGAAGCCCTTCGCCAGCAACGAGGGCGTAACGAGATTAAGGTGTTGGTGCGATTCCCCGAGTCGGAACGCTCAAGCGAATACCACGTGGAAAATCTGGTGATTCGAACGCCTGCCGGTCCACACGTGCCGTTGTATCAGGTTGCGACGGTCGAAAAGGGCCGGGCGTTTCGGGAAATCACCCGTCGAGATGGACACCGCACCGTGACCGTCACCGCGAATGTTCAACCCACAAAGGATACCAACCTTGTCCTGAGTAAACTAAAAAGCGACGTGCTTCCGGCCTTGCTTAGTGATTATCCCGGCCTCAGTTACACCTTCGAAGGCCGCCAGGCCGATATGCGTGATGCGCTTCAAAGTTTTATCTTTAGTTCAACCCTGGCATTGATCATAATATATGTCTTGCTTGCCGTGCCGTTTCGTAGTTACCTGCAACCAGCCATTGTGATGACATCCATTCCGTTCGGGCTGGTTGGTGCGGTGATCGGGCATATGATCATGGGCTACAACATCAGCATCATCAGTATGATGGGAATCATTGCGCTTGGCGGAGTAGTCGTCAATGATTCTTTAATCATGATCGACTATGCCAATACCAAATGCCGGGAAGGACATCATCCATTTGAGGCCATCTGCAAAGCCGGCATTCGCCGGTTCCGCCCCATACTGTTGACCACCCTCACCACCTTCGGCGGATTGGGTCCGATGATTTTCGAAACGTCCCGTCAGGCGCGATTCATGATTCCCATGGCCATTTCCTTGGGATTTGGAATTCTCTTTGCCACTGCCATCATGCTCATACTCATTCCCTGTCTCTATCTGGTCGTGGAGGATGTGTTGAGCCTGTTCACCGTTCGCGTCAACAGGCCTACCCCTAAAAAAGTTCAGAATGAACCGGAAACCATCGTTGCGGAGTGAGAAAAACTATTGAGTTAGCCAAAGAACATTCCCTTGATCAGCACATTTCTAAAAGGAAAATTGTGGAAATGCGTTCATGACTCAACTACCAGGTCAAATTTTTTCAGTAACTACCATCTACAATTACAATCAGATTATCCACTCTCCCCTTCACTCATCTGTACCCCTGCGGGACAATCCGTTGCCCTAAGCCAAAACTTTCCACCGGGTTCAATCTCAGATTAAATACCGGGTGTCGGCCCGGCAGCCCATGGGCCGATTTAAAGGAAAATGTAGGAAAAATCTGTGGGGTCTTGCCTGTTTATGACGAAATCTCCATGGGGCTTCACTCAGCTATTCCAAAGCGGGACAATCCAATGACCCATGGCAAACTGACCCCAAGCATGACCCCAAACCCATTTCCTCTCCATAATGGTTTTTTGCCTGTCTGATCATTTCCGAGTAGACTGGGGCACAGTCCAAAATCAGAATGTTCCTGTTGAATATTTTCTGAAAAAACGCACGTATTCACTCAACAGGGATTCGATATCATTGGTCGACGGGAATGATTAAAACAGCTGTCCAGCAAGGCCGCAGCCATTTTGGCGCGCGGAGCGTACTTTTAGTACGTGAGCTCGGCAAAATGGCGAGAACGCCGCTGGCGGCTTTTTTCAGCATTCCCGGAATGATCCACCCCTATTGTTCCGGATTTGATGAGAAAAAGAGGTATTGAAACGCCATGAAGTTTGAAAAATATCCCATTTCAGATGCTTTGAAAAACAACTTGTCCCGACTCGGGTTTGTGAAAACCACGGACATCCAATTTAAAGCCATGCCCTCGATCATGGCGGGGGAAGATGTTCTGGCCATCGCGCAAACAGGGACGGGGAAAACGGCAGCATTTGCCATCCCGATCATCAATCACCTTGACCAGTGGAAAAGGAGTCAACGCTCCAATGGTATCCAATGTATTGTCATGGTGCCGACGCACGAACTGGCGATGCAGATTGGAGAGGTCTTTGCCCAGCTTTCCAAACAGACCAAGGTCAAGGTGTTTGCCATGTATGGCGGCGTGGAGCAGGACCCGCAGATACAAACACTTCAGAAAGGCATCGATGTGCTCATTGCGACACCCGGCCGCCTGTTTGATCTAATCAGTCAGGGGTATGTTCGGCTGGAACGGGTCCAAACCCTTGTGCTGGATGAAGCTGATCACATGCTGGATCTCGGATTTATCGGTGATATTCATGCGATCAAAAAAAAGCTGCCACACAATCATCAAACGCTCTTTTTTTCGGCAACCATTAATACCGAAATCAAAAAACTGGCATATTCTCAGGTGAGGCATTCGGCTATCCGGATTCAAATCTCGCCGGACAATCGTGTCTCCAAAAATGTCTCTCACTATGTGATGTTCGTTGAAATGGACGATAAACGGTTTTTCCTGGAGCGGTTCCTAAGCGATAATCCTGAGAGCCGGGTGATCGTGTTTGTCCGGACCCGAGTGCGCGCTGAACGGGTTGCCAAGGCGATGGGGCGTGTCGGAAAAGCCACGCTGACCATTCATGGGGAAAAGGATCAGCGTGACCGGGCTGCGGTCATGAACGCCTTTAAAACAGGGGCCTGTCAGGTTTTAATTGCCACAGATGTCAGCGCACGCGGGATCGACATTCCGGATGTTCATTATGTGCTGAACTATGACTTACCGGATAAAGCAGAAAACTACGTGCATCGTGTGGGAAGAACCGGGCGTGGCGTCAAAAAGGGGATTGCGATTTCGTTCTGCAGCAAAGAAGAAAAGGTCCGACTTGAGGAGATTCAGGTGTTTTTAGATCAAGAGATCGAGGTCGTCAAAATCACAAAAAAGGATTATGCATTTACGGTGACGCATCCCAGCGGGGAACTCAGCTTGGAAGAGCTGATAAAAGAAATTGAGGAGGAAGAGAACCATAAAAAAAAGAAAAAAAGAAAGCCTGAAAAGAGGAAAAAATAGATCCAAGAACTCGCTTCCCACTCAGGAAGCCTTGAAATCAAGTACCAATCTTCAAGCAACTTGCTCAACGCCATATTGGGCGCTCCCCGCTCATTGCGCCTATCGCAGGGTTTCGGCCCTGCAGCCGAGGTCCTTTTGTTTCGGCAAAAGGACCCAAAACCATTGACGCCCAGTTCGGCCTCTTTAGATTAAGCAGACGCAGGCAACCGGAGGGCGGGCCAACTCGCCAGGCTCAAACAAGGCCGCCAATGCTTGAAGAGCGTCCGCCATTAAGGCCGAACAGCAGGCGTCGGGTTAAAGGAAAGGGAACGAAGTATATAATGGGGTCTGGTCGTGCTATCACGCAATCCACTTTCGGCTTTACTCGATTACCCACAAAGCGTGACTACCCGCTATCATATTACAAGACCTGACCCCGCACACCGACACATCGACAACATCCTGACCTACTACCAGCATCCAGTGGCCAACGCGATAAGCGAGGAACTCAACAGCCAGATTCAGAAGATCAAGAGCATGGCCTGCGGATTCCAAAACCTGGAGAATTTCAAGGCGGCTATCTACTTCCACTGCAGAGACCTTGATCTGTACCCATGCTATAGCCGGAAGCGCCAATTTGTTTGTACCAATGAAGGTCCCGACCTCCAATCTATTTATCCAATGGCTTACCGTCTGACTCTCATGCGAATTGCTAGGACGAAAAGACCAATTTGCAAAGGCGACCAGATGGATTGAATCACTTGAGTCCATTTGGAAACATTTCCAGTGGGAACTAATTCTGGACGCTGAAGCGTGCCAACCTGGATACTATGGAGTAACCAATAGGACCAGCCGTGACCGGGATCGTATATATCATTTAACCAATATATAACTGATGCCAGCAAAGTTCCGAATATTAATATTCCGACTGCTCGACCCCATCCAAGTCCGTATCCGCTGAACAACCAATACAAAAATTCCAGGGAGAAATACCGACGTCTCCTGCCTTCCTCACGTCGTCTCATTTCCATTTCCCCGTAGTGGAAATAACCCGCCTGCAATTGGTTACCTTTCCGTTGGTACTGTTCTTTCAAAATTTGATAAGACTCCCTTAAATTTTTTATTTTTAAGGAATTTCCCGTCTTGCGAACATGAACCTCATCTTTGAGTATGTCTCTTCCAAACCAAGATAGTCCCATAGGATTCCAATGCAGCCATTGAATATTGGCCAGACTGAATTTTTCAAAATTATTCCCTAATAAACAGCATTCACTCAAATCGCAATTTTTAATCGAAATCTGTTCTTCACTTGCCAACAACTGGAGTGGCTTTGTCTCTGCGAAAATTTTCATAGGAGGATGTGAGAATGGACTGGCGAAAATTACTTGGCCAGCAACTATTAATCCATTAATCCGAAGGATTGGGGGAACAGAACTGCCAGCAAGGGAAATTCCGCAGTCTCTAAGATACGAGGAATTAAGATTAATCTCAGACTCAGGAGAGAATTTCGTATTTTCTAGATCAAACTGTGCACCAAACATACAATCTTGAATGTCTAGAATAGAAGAAATTGTGCTTGCATTTGCTCTGAAATTAGAAATAAATTTTGCCTGAATATTAAGCTTCCCCCTAATCTCGGTTTCCTCAATAGAAATTACTCCAATTGCATCTGGGCTCTTTATGTTTAGGTCATTGTGAAAAATTGATCCCTTAGACATTATTTGGCCGCAACGCCCTCTGCATTCAATTTCTACAAGACCTACAACGGTACAATGTTCCAGAATATTGATGCCACCTAGGTCTTGGGACTCAATAAGAAAACCTTTTTGAAATGTAACGTTCTTAAATTCCAAAATCCCTTTATTTTCAATAACGGTTTTTCTCAAATCCAATACATCAAGAAATTCTTTGGCTTTAATTTCAAACCCGCGAGGGAATATCACCTTTTGAAAGTTAGTGTGGCCCTTCCCAGTCAAATGATCGAATATTTGTTGAAAGACAAGCCTGGCTTCCCCACCAGTTTTCGATTGGGAGGAATGAAGGATGCAATGGCCCTCATTCTCCTTACGCTCTAGGCCACAAATATCCCAATGTTGACAACGTTCTTCAGGATTCATAAATCTTTACCAATTTTTTTAAAGAACCCAGTGAACCTTAAAAAGAAAAACTTCTGGGGTCACTTCTGGGATCAGGTATTGCAATCACGCAAACCGCTTTCGGCTTCGCTCAACTATCCCAAAGCGTGACCATCCGCGGTCACATTGAAATATCTGTGACCCAAGCATATTAGACGCCATTCAATGGCGACTTCGGCCGGCCATCATCCTCGAAATATAAGAGGCTTCCACAGTTTTTGTCTTTTTCTAAGGTTTCTTATGCGGATGGGCATAAGACAGGCGGATTCTTGTTCAACGAGCGAAATTAGTCAAGCTGTGAGGCCCACTGCAAGTTGAAAAATTTCAAGAAGAAATTCGCATCTGGAAATCTTCCTTTTTTTCCGGTCCGACGCCTGCCGTCCGGCCATCGGGTCGGACGCTCTTCAAGCATTGGCGGGCCTTGTCTGAGCGCAGAGAGTTGGCCCGCTCCCCACTTCTTGGCGTCCGTCCCATCCAATGAGGCCGGACGGGGCGTCACTGGTTTTGGTCACTTTTGCCGAAACAAAAGTGACTCGGCTGCCGGTCCGAAAACCGGCAAGAAAATTCATTGAGGCATACAACCACTTTTCTCTAAAACATAGAGACTGTGAACCTGCAAACGACACGGCATTCGGCCAACCTTCCATCAAGAGAACAAAAGGCTCAACAAAAGATTTGATCACTTTTCAATCCCATTTCCCTTTCAAATTTTTCAGGAATATGACTCCGAGATAGAAAAATTATCCTTGCATAGATTTTCTCAATAACCCCAAAGGTGAGAAAAATTCTCACATGAGTTTAGAAAATTCGGGTGAAATGATTATTGAAATTCGAGGGCGGTCGCTCATGAGAGCATGCGTATCTGATTCGATACCACGTGTATCGTCATTGATACGCGCAACGCATGTGGAATTGAGAGCAGCAGTATCAGCAAGGATGTGAAGTCTAGTGCCAGTAGGAGCTATTAATCCGTTCCCGAAAATGTCTCTTTCCCACCGTTTATGAGTAGGAATGTGTCTTGCTTATACATCCGAACGACATCGAGTATGGCTCGAACTGAGGAACGTAGTGGATGTACGCAATTGATACGTATGATGAGAAAGGGATCACGCTATGAGAATGTCACGTGAAATTTTCCTGTCGACACTCTGCGGAATATTCATCGCAGTGAGCTTCTGTGGGACAGTGGACGTTTGGGCTCAGTTGACCGGTTCAGGAAAGCTGGTGCCGGTGGTATGGAATAACGGCAAGGTCTATTTCTTCCAGGGAAATGAGTATGCCCGATACGATATCGCCCAGGATAGGGCGGACAGTGACGATGGGGTAGGCAACCCCTACCCTCGCCCTATCCGGAACATCTGGCCTGGACTCTTTCAGTCGAACATGGACGCGGCAGTCTTCTGGCCTGCGCCTCCTCCGGGTGGTACAGAAAACAAGACGGTCGCCTATTTCTTCAAAGGCCATCAGTTCATGAGATATGACGTTGAGGCTGATCGGGCTGATGCGGCAGATGGTGCCGGCCGGGCTTACCCACAGCCGATCTCGTTGAAGTGGCCTGGGATCTGGACAGATCGGGTGGATGCCGTTGTGATTTGGCCTGTCCCGAGAAACGGCAGGACCGTCGCGTACTTTTTCCGGGATGATCAGTACATCCGCTTTGACGTGAGGAGGCATCGGGCTGACCCTGGCTACCCGAAACCCATTGCGGGCAATTGGCCAAATTTCAAGTTTCCAGGTGGAATCGACGGTGCGGTGGCCTGGCCGACGAGGATTGAGGGAAAGTCGGTTGTCTATTTCTTTAAAGGCAATCAGTATATGCGGTATGACGTTGTGGCTGATCGTGCCGACGATCAAACCGGGGGAGGGCTCGGCTATCCTGCGCCTGTTGCCGGGAATTGGCCCGGGCTTCTCCTAACCTCACCGGGCGGGACGGATGCCCTTGCAGCCTTTGCACAGGAGTGCGATCAGGCCATCGGCGCGTCTGTTCCCGATTTCGATGTCGATAGCCCGTTGGGGACAACGGTTCCGACCGATCATCTCACTCCGGCTAGCGCGACCTATCCGGACGGCATCTGTGATCGTCCGAATGTGCTCAATGGAAAATGCGATCGTGGCAGCCGTTTTCGGGTACTGGTCAATACGCCAGACGCATACGTAGTGGCGCATGCCCGAAAGATGGGCCTCCCCCAAGGGCAGTATGGCGACGTGGCAATCATCCAGCACAATACAGTCAATGGCAAAACGTGTTTCTACCAGGGAGCACTGGAAGACTTTCACTTGAGCCATGATGGTAAGGTCAAGGCACCTTCCAAGGGGGTGGGCAATCCACCTTTCTGGATGACACCGTCACAAATTGTCAACAGCGAATTCCCCTGCGTCAGTTGCCATGACAATGGGCCAATCATCCGATCACCGTATCTCGCCCAGATATCCGGCCCCAACCAGTTGCCCGGTGCGGGTGATGTCACCTTCAACAGCGACCCCGAGCCCTATTCCTTTGTCGGCGCTGATTTCGCCTCATGGAAAGCTTATAAGGTCGAGGTCCGGGACAACCTATGCAACAACTGTCATCGCATGGGGGTCAACAACGTGAGTAACACCGGCAACGTCGGTAACAATGGCACGGCCCTCGATCTAGGCATCAAGGCCACGGCCCATTCACAGAAGAGTAAGCACCCCCACTCAGTCACATCGCCGATATGGATGACGCCCGGGCAGATCACCTTCGACCAGGCGACGGCTGATGCTGCACTTGCAATCAAGCAATGCGCCGAGCAGTTCCGTGCAGGAATGCCATTCCTGCCCAATTCGCCAAGTTGTAAAATTACGCAATTTACTACGCCGTAGAGATCATATCGTTGACGATTGAAAGGAGGACAAAAGGAATATCGCAGGGACGGTAAGAATAATTCTTGTCTGTTCTGTTCAGAATCGTAAGAGACAGCATTCGTTCTACTTCTTGGGCGGGCCGTTAACCCCCTAGACACAATGCGGTTATGGCCTACGATCATCTCCTTTTTCTTTTCCACGTATGATGTGGTCTCGGTGCTCACACTCCCACTGGCAACAGGACCTGCTTTATGACGATTTATTGGGGGACCGGACGAGTGCCGTCCGAGCTATCAGCTTAGATCTACCGAAGTGACGCGTTCCAGTTCTGCGATTAGCGGTGGAAGGTCTTCTTGCGCGGTTTTCCAGAGAATATCCAGGTCGATGTCGAAATAAGCATGAACCAACCGGTGGCGCATGCCGACCATGTCGTCCCATGGTATTCCGCAGGTTTGATCTCGAGTGTCCGTTGTCACTTGGTAGGCCGCCTCCCCAATAATCTCAATAGCTTTGACCATAGCCAACACCAATTGACGATCACTGTTTAAGTCAAAGCGGGTCCGACCACGCACAAATTCAACGGCTTCGCGGGCGGCATCCAACATATGTCGGAACCGGATGAGGTCATCCTCCCTCATATTGGACCTCTGCTTCTTCCAGGATTCGCTGACGGAAATACCGGCTCAAGTCCTGAGGCGTGCGAAGATCAACCTTCCGACCTCCCAGCAGCACTGAAAGCTCTCGTTCCATACGCGCGATCCCGAAGAGGCCAGGGACCTGGTCGGGTTCAAACTCGACCAGCAAATCAATGTCGCTGTCGGGACGAAAATCAGCACGGAGCGCCGACCCGAAAACCGCCAACCGCTGGATACTATGCTCACGGCAAAATGCAGCTATGGCGTCTTTAGGTATTGAAATTTCAGAATTCATTCCTCTACCTCCATAACTATCCAGCTTTCGATTTCCCGATTCGTCAACGCACTTGAACGCGATGCCGGAGCTTAGGTGGACCATCCTTCACATGCGAAATAGGAAAGCCAAATTCTTCGTCAATTGAGTAGATAAGTCAAGTTGCGAAAAAGGTGGAAGGGAAAAGAATGTATTGTGAGTTCCTTAAGCGAAATTTCACAATCGCCTGCCCGTATGGCATAGGGAGCAGAGGAGCTCGCTCACCGGGTGGACATCCGACGGAGGATGAGTTCTTTTTTCTTTTCCACGTATGCTGTGGTCTCTGTGGGCTGATGCCGAAGCGGGCTGGGAATGACCGCTGCCAGGCGGGCACCCTCATCCATAGAAAGCCGCGAGGCCGGCTTGTGGAAATAGCGTTGGGCCGCGGCCTCAATGCCGAACACCCCTGGTCCCCATTCAATGATATTGAGATAGAGTTCCAGGATACGTTTTTTACTCAAGGTCGATTCCAACATCCAGGTGATGAGAAGTTCTTTGCCTTTGCGAATCGGATCCCGGGAGGTTGAGAGGTATAAATTCTTGGCCAATTGCTGGGTAATGGTCGAGCCCCCCCGAACAATCCGTCCTTTCTCCAAATTGGTTTCAATTGATTCCAGGACCTCATGCCAATCCACGCCGGCATGAGAATAAAAGGTTCCATCCTCGGATACCAGAATAGCCATCCGAACATGACGCGGGACGTTTGAAAGCGCGGTCCATCGGTAGTCGATTTTCAGCGTGGTGCCTTGAGCGTGTGCTTCGTCGATGCGCTGCCGCATCAGCGCGGATTCTCTGGGATTCTCCGTGGGCAACCGGGCGATTGAAAGAAAGGGAAATGTGAAAATCTCAAACAAAACATAAAGGCCCAGGAGCACAAATATCGTTTTGAATGGAATGATGCGAATCCACCTGAATCGTCGAACACGGGGCTTCCGATGCGAACCGATATTCCAGAGCGGTTTGGGGGAACGGGGGTTTTTTGTAGCTTTCGCTCTTGCTCGCTTCATGCTGGTGTTCTTGACTGACCTTCACCTGTCCCAACGGATAGGCTATGATGCTTACCTGATGAGATCACAGGCTCAATGATGCCCGAAGTAAGTATCAATTTCGCGAGACGGTTGTCCAATGATTTTTCGAAACAGTGCGATCCCATCTAACACAAACACGAGGAAGGTAAAACTCGGACCGGATTGGGTTTTATGATATCGTGGCTCCACCCGGGCACAGATTCTCCGCCATTGGCTCAGAACGACAACTCTGCCGTCATCACCGGGTCGCTGGCCGGGATCTATCCGAAATAGGATCAAAATGAATTCCCGATCACGAAAGTGGGGCATGACGAGAAGGAACAGGAATGCAGAACTCGATCCACAAAGACGACTTTGTTTTCTGATGCGGCGGCTTCACCTGGGCACAGATTCTTCGCCGCTGGCTCAGAATGACAATTCTGGATAGATTATCATCACCAGTTCGTCCAATGCCTGAATGGGACAATCTACATTTTCACCGTATAGGAGGGCATGATGAATGCCATGATCCTCGAACAGGACGCCGATGTCGCGACGGGTCCTTTACGGGCTCGCGATATCCCCAAACCTGAGCCGGGTCCCGGACAAGTTCGGGTCAAGGTTCATGTCTGCGGAGTGTGCCGCACTGATCTGCACGTCGTCGAAGGCGAACTGCCCCCGGCTACACGTCCCATTGTCCCTGGACATGAAACCGTCGGCATCGTGGATCGAGTGGGACACGGGGTCAAACAGGTCAAAGAAGGTGACCGAGTAGGAATCGCATGGCTCCAGGGAACCTGCGGTGCCTGTGAATTCTGCAAGGCAGGGCGGGAAAATCTGTGCGCACAAGCCACCTTCACCGGTTATCACGTCCACGGTGGGTATGCCGAATACGCACTGGTCTCTGAACAATTCGCCTACCCTATTCCATCCGTGTTTACGGACGAAGAGGCCGCCCCGCTATTGTGTGCCGGTATCATCGGCTTTCGTGCCTTACGCCGCAGTCAGGTGAAACCCGGACAGCGCCTGGGTTTGTACGGATTCGGTGGCTCCGCCCATATTACGATTCAAATCGCACGGCATTGGGGTTGTGAAGTCTATGTGTGTTCCTTACGGGAGGAACATCGCACACTGGCTCGTCAACTGGGAGCGGTGTGGGTCGGGACGGCCTCAGAGATGCCACCAAACTCTCTTCACTCAGCGATCATGTTTGCTCCGGCAGGTGAACTGGTGCCTCCGGCACTTCGGGCATTGGAAAAAGGCGGCACTCTCGCCTTGGCCGGCATCTATATGACACCCATTCCATCTTTGGACTATACACTCGATCTGTTTCAGGAGCGGACACTCCAAAGCGTCACGGCCAACACCCGCCAGGATGGATTGGACCTGTTGAAGGAGGCCGCCACCATTCCCATTCACCCCCACACGGTTCCCTTTCAATTAGAGGAAGCCAATCTGGCACTCCAACAATTGAAGGCCGGAACCATCCAGGGCGCGGGAGTCCTTCATGTGCTGTAAAAGCCTAGGAGCCTCGTTCGAAAAACAGTCCGCGATTGATATCGCCGATACTGACCATCCCCCTCAGTTTGCCGTTTTCCGCGACAGGGATTCTCCGGAAATTCTTCACACCCATGTAGGATGCGGCTTCTAAAATCGGCGTGGAAGGGGAGACCGTCAAAGGATTCCGGCTCATCACATCCTCAACCTTTTTTTTCAGGGCATCCGGATATCCTTCCTCCATTTCGGTGAAATCCCGGCTGTGCACATTGTCATGGATATAATCACCAAAATTCGGGAAAAGGGGTAATATGACATCCCGAAGAGCCACCAATCCGATCAGATTTTCCTGTTGATCAATGACCGGGATCGCCCCGCAATGCCGACTCAACATTTTGATCACAACCGTTCGAACCGAGTCCGCTGGAAACGCCGTCAACACTCCTGTGGACATCACTTCACGAACAAGCATACCCACCTCCTGGGTTGAGGGTGATCGAGATAAAATACTCTACTCCCCTCAAATTGACGTTGTCAGCTTAATACCCGGCCGCCAGGGAGTCCGGTTTGCGAGGATCGGATGCCCCATAAAACCCCTGCCGCCCTTTCAGAATGCTTTGAGCCCCGCCCATGGTTTCCCCGACCGTGATGGTGTGACCCCATTGTTTAAGAAGGCTTAAGGTGTCGGGACTGAATCCGCGTTCAACCCGGACTTCGTCGGGCATCCATTGATGATGGACACGGGGAGCGGCGGTGGCAGAGGCCAGATTCCTGTCATGGTCAATGACATTTAAAAGAAGTTGAAGTGTCGTGGTGATGATGTGACTTCCTCCGGGGCTTCCGGTGGCCAGGAACGGTTTTTCTTTGTGTAAAACCAAGGTGGGGGTCATTGAGGAGAGAGGGCGCTTTCCGGGTTCAATCGCATTGGCGGCCGATCCCATCAGGCCGTAGGCATTGGGCGTTCCGGGCTTCGCTACAAAATCATCCATTTCATTGTTCAACAGAATTCCGGTTCCTTCAGCCACAATGCCGCTACCAAAGCTGAAATTGATGGTATAGGTGTTCGACACGACATTGCCGTCTTTATCCATGACCGAAAAGTGCGTGGTATCCCGCCCCTCGTAAGGCAAAGGGTTGGAGGACCGAATACTTGATGAAGGGCGAGCCTTCTGCGGATCGATGGAAGCATGTAAGTGTTTCGCATAGGCCTTGGAGATCAGACCGTGCACGGGCACCTCGACGAATTCAGGATCGCCCAGCCATCGGCTCCGGTCTGCATAAGCCAGCTTCATACTCTCAACCAGCCAGTGAATAGTCCTGGCGCTATTGTGGCCGAATATCTTGAGTGGTTCGTGTTCCAGGATGTTCAGCATTTGTATCAAATGAACGCCCCCGGAACTGGGCGGGGGCATCGACACAATGTCGTATCCGCGATACGTTCCCCGCAGCGGTTGCCGCCAGACCGCACGATAGCGACCCAAGTCTTCTTTGGTCATCAATCCTCCCTGGGCACGCATCTCGGCGTTCACACGCTCCGCGATTGGACCGTCATAAAAAGCACCTGTCCCCTGTTCGGAAATTTGTTGAAGCGACCACGCCAGATCGTTCTGGATCAACCGATCCCCGGACCGGTACATCGTCCCATCCGGCTGAAAAAAAATACGGCGAGTGGAGGGCCACCGAGAAAGGTGTGTCGCATGCTCTTGTATCGCTGCGGCCAAATCAGAGGAGACGATGATTCCTTCCCTGGCAAGTTGGACTGCCGGAGCCAGCACGGCCTGAAGAGAAAGAGTGCCATATGTTTCAAGCGCTTCCACCAATCCCGCAACCGTGCCGGGAACGCCGACAGATTGATGGCTGTAGCGAAGACGTGACTGGTCTACCGTGCCTTCCTCATCAATATACAGCTCCGGCCATGAGGCGGCAGGAGCGACTTCACGGTAATCGAGTGCCCTAGCGACAGACTTTTCTGCTATGTAAATCAGCATAAACCCGCCGCCCCCGAGATTCCCGGCCTGGGGAAGCGTAACAGCCAGCGCAAATCCTACTCCCACCGCGGCATCAATCGCATTGCCTCCGGCTTTGAGTATGTCCACACCTACCCGGGTTGCCAGAGGCTCCTGACTGACGACCATTCCGTGTTCAGCATAAACGGGATGAAAGATTTCCCGGTGGGAAAAGATGGGCGTATCTTGCGCCAACCCATCATCCACCACACCCCCCACCAATACACAAGAACACACGATCCATGAAAGGTATGCCCTGCTTATCAGTGCCCAATGAGGTATATTATTAAGAGGGGGAATCTTGATCCTCATCACGCCGGATAGCCCTTGAGATCTTTCACAGAGCCAACAAAAAAATACGTGGAATGGTGGGATGCCTTCATGGTTTTTTGAACCTTCAGATCTATGGAGGAAACGGAGCTCAGGATACCTTGAAAAGCTCTGAAAACAAAACCGGGACTTTCACCAACCAGGTACCATTCCATCGCCGACGAGGCATTTTCAATTGAGCCCGTTTCTTGCTTCTCACATCATATTGAGTGAGTATTGAGTGAACAGCAAAGAAATGAAGAGTCGTCATTCTTTTTCTTTAGCTTCCGGTTTCAATAGGATCTGACCTTGATGACCATTGAAGAATCTTTTCTCGGCTTTCTCGTGGCCCTCGCCGCAGGAGCATTGATTGGTTTGGAACGCCAGCAGGATCTGAGCGTGGAGGGCAAAACCGGCATCGGCGGCGTACGGACCTTTCCCTTAATCGCCCTTGCCGGCGCCATGTCGGCATTTATCTCGCAGACTCTTGGCGTGTGGCCCATTATCGCCACGCTCCTGATTCTTGGCGGTCTCCTGGCCGTGGCGTACGAGAAGGAATGGGGTCGGAAGGATCCACGGGGAATCATTACTCCGCTGGCAGCCTTGATTACATTTCTCCTGGGAGTTCTCGCCTTACTCCCTGCCCTCCCGCTTGATGCCCCTCAACGGTATCTTCTCATCGTCGGAAGCGCGGGGGTCGTCATGGCCTTGTTGTCGTTAAAAGAACGACTGCACCATGTAGTGCAACAGGTATCCGATGATGATATCTATGCCACCGCCAAATTTGTCATTTTAGCCCTCGTCGTCCTGCCTCTCCTCCCCAACCGTACCTTCGGTCCTTTAAATGTTCTCAACCCCTTTCATACCGGCATCATGGTCGTTCTCATTGCGGGCATCAGTTTTTTGGGTTATCTCTGCACTCGCATCATCGGCTCCAATAAAGGCCTTGCCACGACAGGCATCGTGGGAGGCTTCATCTCATCCACCGCCGTCTCCATCAGCATGGCCACACAAGCGGGAGAACATCCGCGTCTGGCCCTGCCGGGAGCGATGGCCATCCTTGGCGCATCCAGCACCATGTTTGCCAGAATGCTGGTAATCGTGAGCCTCCTGCAACCGGATCTGTTCCTGATGCTTCTTATGCCCTTGGGGGGCATGGCCGTCTGCGGGTATGTCATGAGTTTCCTCTTATATGGCAAAGCGCAACGCACACCGGCGGATGGTCCGGACGTCTCCCACCGCAATCCATTTGAGCTACGTCCGGCGTTGGGATTTGGTGTATTGTATGCCGGAGTCCTATTCATCTCAAAAGCCGCTCAAACTTACCTGGGCGATCAAGGGTTATATGCGTCCAGTCTCTTAGCCGGCACCACCGACGTGGATGCCATCATGTTGTCAATCGTCCGGCTACGGCAGGACGGGCTGCAGGCCTGGACAGCCGCCACGGCCATCACTCTTGCGGCCATGACCAATACAATCATCAAGCTTTTGTTAGCAGGATGGTTCGGAGGAAAACCCCTCATGAAATATGTGGCACCTGGAATGATCGCCATTATGGTAACCGGTGGTCTCATCCTGACCGTCTTTGGGTTTACACACCCTTAAGGATGTTGATTCGAAACGAATGATCATGAATCCTCACGCAGACGATCGTACACATACTCTTCTCAAAGTTCTCGTGGGCTCCCATGCCCATGGCTTGGCATCCGACGAGAGCGACCGGGATTACCGTCGGGTCTATGTCATTCCGACGGAGGAGATGTTTCAGTTGGGATTTAAATATACCGGCTCGCAGTGGACCAAAAATAATGGGGATGAAACGGCTTGGGAGGTCGGACAATTTCTTCTGCTGGGGACCCAGGCCCATCCGCTTATTCTTGAGACGTTGCTGGCCCCCGTCATTACAGCTGATGCCTGGGGAGAACAACTGCGCTTGCTGCTGCCGTCGCTTTGGTCGCCTCAAAAAGCCTTTGAGGCCTTTACCAACTATGCCAACAATCAACGCACCAAATTGCTGGATAAGAAAGATGGACGTCCGGCAAAGTATGCCGCCGCCTATATCCGTGTTCTCTACAATCTGTGTGAATTGCTCAATTCAGGTCGCTTTCAGATCCGCATTGCAGACACGTCGGCAGGGGAACGACTGACTCACATCAAAAATGGGAAGTACCGGTTAGGAGACGTGATGGATTGGGGGGAGGAACTTACCGCGCAGGCGCAGCAATTCATTCCCGCATGCCGGAATGAAATCGATCTGCCACGCATCAATAACTTCCTGGTCGCCATTCGCCGGTCATTTCTGACCTCTTAGCTGGGAGGCGGAAAACATCCCCTTCCCATCGGAGCCTTTCAGCTTCCGGTTCCTTTGGATAATTCTTTACAAAAAGAGGGGACCCTTGGATCCCCTCTTTCTTTGAATACCCCTGGTCCCGGCTCCGAGTTGAGGGTTACATGGGAGAGCATCATGACGCCATTTACTTTTTACTCTTATCATTGTTACCAGATCCCATAGGGACTGTCTTCTGCACGTCATACACGACATTTGGTCGAGTCTCATTCATGGGGTTGGTGGCATGAGCATCATGAAACGCTCCGGCTTGTTTCAATGACTCTTCAAGTGATGGTGGACTCTCTCCCGGGTCATTCGCCGTCGGTATGCCTAAAACGGGGTCTTTAAAGTCACCCATGGGATAGCCCGGATGCTTTGGAAGTAGACCGGGATTTCCGAATGCCAGTGACCCGATCAACACCAGATTAATAACTAACGTTGCAACAACAATAAATCGTTTCATAATTGAAATCCTCCTTTCTCTCTTGGCCGAAGCAGGAACAGGGACAAGAAAAAAAGAAAATCAATAAAGGCCCGCTAATAAGCGGGCCTGAGAATCTCTGCGTTAAGCAGCAACCCGCTCATCACTGGGGAGAATGGTACGGGATTTTCGGTAAGGCCCTTTCAGCTCTGATGAGCTTGGAGCATCTCCAACTAACAAAGCCGTGAGGGCCACGATCACACCCGCCGTTAATCCCATAATGGCAAGCACGCCTTCAATAATACCACCCATAACATTCACCTCCTTTCAGGGGAACTTTTCAATCATTTCTTATGGTTGATTTTTAAATAATCTCGGGTCCCAAAAAGTCAAGAGAGATAAAATGGATAGTGCATTCTATGCCCCACCGGACTTGATGGTCCTGGCATCCTACCCCCTTCCAAAGACTTGACTTTGTTGAAAGATGAATTAGCTCTTTATGTATAAGCTAGTGGGACTGAACACATAACAGATGCCCGCGCCTCAATATTTCACCGTGCGGTTTTAACCGGCAAGGCAGTAAAGAAACACCTTTAATGAAAATCGTTTAGACGAAAGGAGGACATGAATTATGGAACTCAAAAATCTTCTGACTCCATGGAATTGGTTCAAAAAAGAAGAAGAACAATCTCAATCAGCGCGAAGTCAAAACGTATCCAGGTCGATCGACCATCCTCTGGCTCGGTTCCATCGCGACCTCGACCAACTGTTTGACAACGTTTTTCAAGGATTCCCTCTATGGGCAGGAGGAAGGGAAAACGGAAGTCGGGGAAGTGGTTTAATTTTACCTCAGGTGGATATTGGGGAAGGAGAAAAGGAGTACATCATTACGTTGGAGGTGCCAGGCGTTGCTGAGAAGGATATTCATCTGACGCTCGCGGATGGCACCCTGATGATTCAGGGCGAAAAGCGATCTGAACAAGAAGATAGGAATAAACACTATCATCGGATCGAACGTTCGTACGGTTCGTTTCAACGAATGCTGTCTTTTCCAACGGATGCGGATGAAAATAACGTTGAGGCAAAATTTAAGAATGGCGTCTTGACCATCACTATCGCGAAAGATCCCGCCGCAAAACCGGCTGTACGAAAAATTGCCATAACGTAAGGCTTTCCACCCTGGTTCAGTTTGTGGCCCGGCAGTGGGCAAAACAACGCCCACTGCAGGACCTCGCACACATGAGTTCCCCTGGGTATTTCTCTTCCGGCATCAACGGGCATTTTTGCATGATCCCCTCTTCAGACGTATGGCCCACTCGATGTGGTTCAGTTTCACCTGACATTTAATTGTCTCCCGTTTTTCCGTAATTTCAGAAGAAGTTTTTCCGTGTTGCCGTAGGACTTAAACGGCCATAATGAGGCTGTTGAAAAAAGCCGCCAGCGGCGTTCTCGCCATTTTTCCGTACTCACGTACTAGTAGTACGCTCTGCGCGCAAAAATGACTGCAGCCTGGCTGGACAACTTTTTTGAACAGCCCCGAGGCCTCTAATATGCAACGTGCCTGTGAGTCAATATGCCCTTGGAGATAATTTTTATTCAACACTCCAAAAATTAGGAAGCATGGATTGAATTTTTCGATTCCGATTAAAAGTTTTTTCAATTTGTCTCTATGCATTTCAAGGCTTATCTTGTCTTATAGAACGAAAGACAAATGTGTAGTCGAACCAAAAATGCCAGACAACATGGCATGGGTAATGACATTAAGCATTCAGATCCTCAACTCAAAGGAAGGAGGCCATACGATGAAGAACATTATGATGTTATTCGCAACATTGGTCTTCATGGTTGGAGCAGTGGGTCATACGTCCGCCGACACGACGAAACCTGCATTTCATGGTGACCCGATAGAATTGTCAATCAATTCAGCCGAGTTTCACCTGACCCAGGCCCAAAAACTCGAACAAGAGGCCGCAGACTTGGCGGCTAAAGTGAGGGAGTTAACTCAAAAAGTCGCCAGGTATGAGAAGAAACCCTACCTGGATACCAAGGGATTTTACCGGGATGGTCTCAAGAGGATTATTGGGACAACTTTACAAAAGGCAAGTTCCCTTCGGGAACAAATGGCCTGGCATCGTGAGGAGGCCTCACGGTTGGCAGCTCTAGAAGACGTGCCTCAAGAGAGTGCCGCTGATTCGGAAGACACTCCTACAATGATGAATGATACTTCTCACTTATGGTCGCAGAGTGAGGGTTCATCATGAATCGACCGTGATGAAGGAAGAGACTTTCGTTGCCAGGAGTATTGGAAACTGATTGAAAAAACGAGATATACCTATTCATAAAACAGGAGCAGTTGAAATCATGATGAAATCGAAAGGAGGATGAGCATGTTAGGAGAAGCCATCATCGCAATGCTGACACTCATGTTTCTGATGTGGGGTTTCGCCATTTGGGCTTCCTTCAAGGAGGATACCGCCCAAAAAACCGGCTCCCTTCATAAAAAGAGAAAAGTGGCATAATCGGATGAGAGAGGGAGCCGGACCTCATGTTGGGAACGGAGCATTTCTCTTGGAAGAAGGGATAACGTCATCTCCACAAAAATAATTTTTTAAGAGCGGTCCGGTTCTCTCTCGTCATTCCCTTTTTTTCTAGCCAATCCAAAGGTCCTTTGTTTGGCGAATTCTGAAATTGCCAGAACTGACGGGTGCTTGATCCGGCGATCGACTGTGTGCGCATAGAATCGTTGCTTGACGTAACCCGCATTTCCCACTACCTCAACCTGATATTGGCGACAAATTTCAGCCTTCATGATTGAGGAACCGGGGAAAATCCCCTTTCCTGCTTGCCCAAAGGCCTTTTGCATTGCACTATCGTCAAACTCTCCCACCAGGTGAGGATGAATATCATGAAGAGCAAACCAACTTTCTAAATCCTGGCGAAGGACTGTATTGGTTTTTGGTAATAAGAACGGTGCTGAATTTAAGGACTTCGGATAGCCCGTTCGATAAACCCTGGCCAAATCTGACGTCGCAAAAAAACACACGCCGGACTCCCCAAGAAGATGATTGTAGGCTTGAACACGAAGGGTCGAAGGAATCGGGGTATCGGCCAGAACCACATCAAGTTTATGAATGATTAAATCCGCCAGGAGTCGATCAAGCTTTCCTTCTTCGCAAACAATCTGAGTCGGACGTTCTAACTTGAGAGCCGAGGCCAGGAGTTCATAGACCACCATTTTGGGCAGGGAGTCTATCACGCCCACCATGAGCCGGATCGGCCGATCAGGTAGTTGCCCGCTCAGCGCCTGGGTCATCTCGCGACCCAGCGAGAAAATTTCATCGGCATAGCGAAACACCAGACGACCGGCTTCCGTGAGAAGGAGGCGACGCGGCCGTCGAATAAAGAGTTGTTGCCCGAGTGACTCTTCCAATGCTTGCAGTTGGCTGCTGATCGTGGGTTGCGTGACGTGCAGTTCTTCGCAGGCCTCTTTAATGCTCCCCTTTCGAGCGACCTCCCAAAAATACAGAAGGTGGTGATAATTAAGCCAATCCATCGGTTCACGATCACTCGCTCAAGAATTGTTCAGGCAATATCACGCCTCTTTTCCACAGTTAATCCGTATGCTCTCTGGTCGACACATCTGACGAGGGGTATAGATCCTCCAAATTTTCCCAACCAATTCGGGTTGGGACAAACATCTTCTCAGAATTCTCATAAGAGAGTATAGAAAGAACAAAGAAGCCGGAGCAAAAGATAATTGAAAGAAGGTGTTTCCCGCCAGACTCAGTCAATCACATCGAGTAGGAATTCATGCATTACACGGGCGTTAGCTACCCATTTTTCTTTGAAATACTTTGTCATCTCCATACGGAGCAAAATCGATGTGATGAGCCGGTGGATGAAATTTCCCTCCGCTCTGGTGCTGGATGGGGCAGAATACTTTTTCTGTTTCAGCTGCAATTCGAGAGGCATAGTGGAGTAATCCATTGGCATATCCACAATACAAACAACCGGCTTTCTGAAACGGATTCAGATAGGGATGACGATGCCGGTCAAGCCGGATATACTCTCGACGCGACAGGAGCGGGAGTCCGAGTAAAGGGAAAACCACCCGCTGATACAATTCCACACAGAAATCAAAAACCAATAGAGGGATGATCATCGCATAGATAAAGGGCGTGGCCACAAGAGTGGTCCCTTGGGAAACAAGGTTCAACCAGGGCCGGCTTTTATATTTCCTATAGCATTGAAATCGAGACAAATCCTTGTCCATAACGTCAGACACCTTTTCAATTTCCAAAACATCACCCCCAACCCTCTTGCCACTGCCAATTCAACGTATACTTTTACTTCCAACATCCCCTTTTTTCCTGGGGTTACGTGAACTCGGATCTTTGAAAAGCAAAAGATATCATGGCTTTAAATATCTGAATAATCATGGTTTTTTATGAAGTCAAGTCACCTTCCTCCCCTCATCCATCCGGGATTCGTGTAGGAGAGTTTCATAAATCCCCCATAAATAATTACTTTTCCATGGCCTTCAGAGATCGCACAACGCGCGTATTTGTTGGTGTTTGAGACCTCACAATTTTCCTCCCGGCAGAGCATCAATCTTCAGATTTTGGACTTCGAGAAACTGGAAGCCTCACTACTGGTTTCAATAAATCCACCAGTCTGAGCAATGGAGCGCCATTTCCATGAAACATCCTCATACTCGAAAATGATTCCGAAAAGAGTGAAAGTCAAAACCCCTCACGGCCTTCTAGTCTTGTCGCCTTAAGACGGCATGTCTTCATTAATCCATTCTCTAGGAGGAATTTCGACAATCTCCTAATAAGCTTCCCATTCAATTCCCCTTGAAGCCAAGTATCGGATCAAGAACATTCCCGAGTAACGGGATTCCCATAGCGTCGGCCTCTTGACTCCAGGATTGATTGGTCTTATTTCAGAAATATTCAGGAGCGTTTCACCGGTTCAACAGCGTGGCATCCGGCATCCTATTGACTCGACCCCCTACGCGGGAAATGACAGGAGATGCCCCATGTTCGAATTGCTTATCATTGGGTGTATTGGAGTCATCATATTTATCGACGCGCTGATTCTGAAATGGTTCATTGGATTTTTTGAATGAACCCTCCCGGAAACAGACACAAACATTTGAATAGTTCGGAGCCTTAAGGCTTGGTCGTGCTTGCTGTGAAACAAGGCTGTTTGGATGAGAGTTCTTTTCACAGAATCGAATCTACCTCGTGAGGTCCAAAGATGAGTCAATCCCAACTAAGTCAAAGATGGAATGGACAGCGAATAGCCATTTTCACCTTCATTGGTATAGCACTGCTGATCGCTGGCATATGTTTGGGCTTGGGAATCGCCGGGGAGACAAGTTTCCTGCCGGGACTCTCACCACAATTAAAGGTTACCGCTACGCCCGTTTCAGATTCCTCAACACACCCCGTGCTGACGGGTGGACTTTCCTTTGGGCAACAAGATGCCCAGACTCAAAGCACCAACCTGATTGAGGTGGCCAAATTGGCGCGTCCCGCTGTGGTGAACATTTCCACAACCGGCACCGCCAAAACCCCGGAATCGCTACGATCACCATTTTTTGATGATCCCTTCTTTCGTCGATTTTTTGGAGATGAATTTGAGCGACGGTTCGAACCTCCTCCCTCCCCTCGCCAGGAAGGAGGAGGTTCCGGAGTCATCGTCAGTGACGATGGGTATATCATCACGAATAATCATGTGATTGAAAATAGTGAGGCCATTCAGGTGCTGTTATCCGATAAACGAACCTTTACAGCCGAGGTTATCGGGACTGATCCCAAAACGGATCTGGCTTTGCTCAAAATAGATGCCAACGATCTGCCTGTCTTGTCATGGGGAGATTCCCGCCAATTGCAGGTCGGTGAAATTGTGATGGCTGTTGGTAATCCATTTGGGCTAAGCCAGACCGTGACCATGGGGATTGTCAGTGCGGTAGGTCGGGCTAATGTGGGGATTGTCGATTATGAAGACTTTATTCAAACCGATGCGGCAATTAATCCCGGCAATTCTGGTGGGGCCTTAGTGAATCTCCAGGGCGAGTTGATCGGTATTAATACGGCCATTTTCAGCCGTTCGGGAGGATATATGGGCATTGGGTTTGCCATTCCCAGCAACATGGCCAAGTCCATTCAAGCCAGCCTTATAGAACATGGAAATGTGGTCCGAGGTTGGCTGGGCGTCTCAATTCAGGACCTCACTCCGGACCTCCAGGCCCAATTTGACACCCCTGATACGCAGGGAGCCCTGGTCAGTGAAGTGATGGAAGACAGCCCTGCGAAAAAGGCAGGAATCCAACGAGGAGATATCATTCGAATATATGATTCGCAGACCGTGGCCGACACCCGGCATCTCCGATCTTTGGTGGCAGAAAGTGTGCCCAATTCCCCAGTAAAATTACAGGTCCTCCGGGATGGAACCCCTCGTGAAATAGACGTGACCCTTTCGGAAATGCCCAAAGATCTCAGGGCATTCGCCTCGACAGGGGAATTGAGAGGAAATCATGCTTTAGCGGGGATCAGCGTGGAATCCATGCCCATAGGGGAACGGGGCGTGAAAGTGACAAAGGTTGAGCCGGAGAATGCCGCTACCAGGGCGGGCATACGGGAAGGGGACATTATTCTCGAGATCAACCGTGAGGCCGTCGACAACGCGGATGACTTTCAACGGTTAACAGGGGAACTCGGATCCAAGGATAGAATTCTGCTGCTCATCCAACGCGGGCGGAGCACGATCTTTCTCTCGGTTACCCCCTAATGTTGAATGGGTGAAGGTTTCTATATTCCTGGAAAACGGGGGCACCACTGTAGTGCCCCCAAACCGGAAAACTAAGCCACCACAAATGTCGTCATGACATTTAGTGTCATATTTTGGTAGAAAAATTTCGTATTGACTGTCAGTGGATTTTTCTCCAAAAAGAAGTTGAGATCCCGCCCTATTGTGATATCAGAGACTGAAATACGTTGAGCGAGCGAATCCTGCTTCGTACATGACGAACGCCCATCTGAGCCCCTCCAACCCTATAGCCATCCGCTACGAAATTTTCTCAAAGAAGCGTTACGACATCATCCTGGGCTCTTGTATTCTTTTAGGGAAACACGCTAGCTTTACACCTTGTTGGTCTTTATGAACCTGGCCCTTTCTTAAATTAGTCAAGGATTGAAATCTATGGCAGCCGCACAACGCGATCTTTACGACATACTGGGGGTCAAAAAAACCGTTGACGCCAAAGAGCTCAAAAAAGCTTATCGTCGACTGGCACGCCAATATCATCCGGATTTACATCCCGGTGAAAAAAAGGCAGAAATGGAAAAGAAATTCAAAGAGCTGAATGAAGCCTATGAAGTCCTTGGGAATGAGGAAACCAGAAAAAAGTACGACCAATACGGCATGAACTGGAAGGAAGCCGAGGCCTATGAACGGGCCCGCCAACAGGGCGGTGGAGCGTATCCGGGAGGAGGTCCTGGTGGATTTACTCAGGGAGGAGCGGATTTCAGTGATATTTTTGAGAGCATGTTCCGGCAGGGGGCTCAACGGGAAGGGGCCGGATTTCGCGGCTTCGCGATGGCGGGGGCCGACCTGGAAGCCAATCTCCCGATTTCACTCCGGGAAGCCTTCACCGGCACGCGCCGGGCCTTAAATCTTCCTGATGCCGGGGGAACACCTCGTTCAATCGAAGTTCGCATCCCAGCCGGAGTGCGAGATGGCGAACGTCTTCGGGTGAAAGGAAAAGGCGCGCCCGGCCGCGGAGGAGGACCACCGGGGGATTTATTCTTTTATGTACAAATTGCCCCTCATCCCGTGTTTCAACGCAAAGATTCAGATATTGTGGTCACGCTCCCGCTTTGGCCGTGGGAGGCCGTATTAGGCACCGACATACCGGTGCCCACCTTATCAGGAACGGTCCGGCTGAAAGTTCCTGCCGGCAGCCAATCCCAACAACGAATGCGATTAAAGGGTAAGGGACTGCCTAAACGAACCGGGGGGCATGGAGATCAGTTTGTGGTTCTCGACATTGTCACCCCTCAAACTCCTTCTCCCGATGAACAACTGCTCTATGAGCAATTAGCTAAGTTCGATCATCCTGATCCCCGTTCAACCCTTCTTCGTGAGGCCGCCAATGAATGACGACTCAGAACCAGCTTTAGAACAGGTTACCGCGGAAATCATCACCTTCGGGAGAATTCGCCGTGAAGAAGTCTGTACCCGATTAGGGATCGGCGAGGACATGCTGGAGGTTTGCTTGCAATGGGAAATCATTCAACCGCCGGAACCGGACCCGGAGGGGATGGTGTTTTTTCCCGAAGATGCCATTGACCGGTTAAGCCGGGGGCTCCGGCTACATCGAGACTTGGGGATTAACTGGCCGGGAGTTAGCGTGGCTTTGGAATTGTTGGACCGCATCGAAGAACTGGAACAACAGATCCATAATCTTTCCAACCAGTAAGCTCAAGCGGTCCCTCTGTTCTCAAGAACAACCTTCGAGAACAACCCACCAGCGCCTCCGCTCATAACCGCCGATCAGAAAACTCTCAGGTCTTGTTCCCAACCCTCTTCGCAAATATCCAACGAGAGATTGCCCGATGGAGAGGCCCGTCGGAGAGGTTGTCCGGATCACAATTTCACGTTCTTCCATGAGCGAATCAGAATGGTCAAACCTGTAAAGCAAGGCGGCAGCCGCTTGGACGGAGGAAGCGTACAGAGGAGTGCGCGAGCAAAGCCAAGAGGCGGGAACGCCACTGGCGGGCTTTTTCAACACCCTGCTAGACACCTCACCGGACTCCTCACCCGGCACACGAGACCTTAATTCCCCACCTTTTGAGGCATGTTCATGTCAGTCTCACCCCAGCTATAAATTGAAACCGCTACGGCGCTCTATTGAATCGCAAATCATTTGGATTTCTGGTCTAGTGGCATTCAAGACAATGATGGAAAAGTCCAATGAGATCATCCAACTATCGACGGCAAACATCAGAATAAAAAGCCCTTCATGAGATTTCTCTTCATCATTTTCATCGGCTTCCTGTTGTCAGCACTGGTGGCAACAGCCATCGGTTTCCTATCGGGTGAACTGATTAATCGACTTTTTTCAACCGTGAACGGGACATTGATCCAATAACATTGAGCCTTTCTCCCCACTCAAGACACCGCATATATCAGCACCACACTCCACAACGCCCTGGTGATAGTTTTCACCCCAAATCCTGACACCCCCTACCATGCTGGACGCTGGAACCCAAGGCGACGGTGGACAGATCATCCTATTGGAAAAATGACTGATGGGACATTTCCCTATTCAAGTTCAACAAACGTCGATTGAAAGATCATCACTCCCCACTCACTATGTGGATTGGGGCAAAGTGGGACTGATGATCTCTTTCACTATGCGGCGGAATGGGACACTTTCAACCTGACTTCCCATTCAATACAAATTCAACCCCACCAAAATTTTTCGTGTGGGTGACATTTTCGTTCTTTCTTATTACATAAAGATTTGATCACAAACGGCGGCATGAATCTTGGACTAATTAAAGATTGGCGTCACACCGCGAATGGATTCAAAAGCGAGGCACTGATAATGGCAATATCAAAACGGCAAGGTTATTCCCCATCGTACAAGAAGAAAGAACTGACAGGGGATGATCCCTATTCAATGAAAGCGGCCCCCAAGGGATTCCTTCAATGTCCGGATTGTCATGCCGTGTATCACCGAAAACGTTGGATCCTTCCAGGAACCTCCTCCACCGGTTCCTCCCGATCAACCGCAGGTGCCCCCAAAAAACCAACCAGGCAAGTCATGGTGCCACAGAATTTTGTCTGTCCTGCCTGCCGGAAACTACGAGACGGCTACGCGGAAGGATACCTCGCCATTCACTGGCCAGACTGGGGCACCCACAAAGCTGAGATCTTAGGTCTCCTTCATAACGAGGAAAGTCAGGCGAGGCATAACAATCCTCTGGAACGGATCATGGCCATTCGTACACGTCCTGACGGAGCGGATATCGAAACAACCACCGAACACTTTGCACAACGTCTGGGGAAACATCTCGATCGGGCATTCAAAGGAAGGATCACCTACCAATGGTCACATAAAGACAAACTGGCTAGAGTCGAGTGGCAAGGCCCCAAACGCTCTGTACGTCCGCGCCAAAAATCCAAAACATCACAACCTAAAAAATAAGGCGGACCGCCTTCGCATCCAGGGCCTTAACCGATTATTCCCTATCGACACTGGCAAGGAGAGACATCTCATGAAATCCCGCATCATGATTTGGAGTCTGATACTGCTGATCGGATGGGCCCTACCCACCGGAGGCCAGGAACCGCAAGTCGATCCCTTACAAGGCGAGGTCGTCTATCAAGCCCACTGCGTGAAGTGCCACGGTATTCAGGGAAAAGGCGATGGACCAGACGCTGACAGGCTCGTCGTCCCGCCCGCCAATTTTCAACGCATGGAATCCCGTGCCAAATCGGAGACGGACCTTCGTTCTGCCATCATCTGGGGACTGGCCTTCAGTCCTATGCACGGGTGGTGGGACAAACTCAGTGTCGAAGAAATTCGTGCCGTCACCGCCTACATCAGACGAATCGCGCCTTATGAGCCTTCGGTGCCTTAGATGGGGAAAGGACCGCCATGAATCTTTCATAGAGGGCTAGCTTTAGGGTATTCGCTCAGGGTTAAATACAACATCTTTGAAGCAGGTATGGCTTATTTTCATTTTTATACCAGAGAGGAATTCCGATGAGACTTTTAATTCTACTCTTTATCTTGATGGGACCCCTTCCCGGATTCGACCACCTATGGATGACTGAGGCAAAAGCCCAATCAGGTCCTGCCTCCCAAATGGCTACCACCGAACCACCTTCGGTGTCTAGTGATGAAACGATCAAAGCGGATCCGGTTTGCGACCCGAGCCGCCGGCCAAAAATTACAAAAATTGAACCCGACGAGTTTCAAGCAGGTGCTAAAGTAGTCATTATTGGAGAAAATTTTGGACAAAAAAAGGAATGCCTCCACACGGTCACGTTCGGATACGAAAATGCAAAGGAATTCACACTTAAGGGCAATGAGAGAATAGAAGCGACGGCGCCCGACAACCTTTCACCAGGAATGGTTTTTGTGAATGTGGAGACCGGTGGTGGTTCCGTAAGGTCCGCGGTACTCATCAAGAAATAAGGAATAGATCCTACCCGTGGCGGATGAGAAGTGACCAAGGGCAAAAGATACACGGGAGAACAGAAGATCTCAATTGGCATCAACACCCCCTCATGATGATAGGCAGGCCCCCTAGGTTTTTGAAAATATGCGTCCCAAAGCATTCATCATGATTACCACCAAAATAAAACAATTGAACTTATCCGTGAGAGCGGTCATCGTCTCGACAGTCATGGGCCTGATACCTTTCCTCCCGGCTTTCGCCATAGAAGAGCAGGCCCAATCCGGCAAAGCGCTTTTCCAACAATATTGCCAAGATTGCCATGGTACTCAGAGGGACGGAAGAGGCCCCCTCCGTCCTTTCCTGGAACAGGATCCTGCCAATTTGACCTCGCAAATGACACAGGACAAAACCGACCAGGAACTCTTTTCCATGATCAAAACAGGTGGAGGCGAAATGCATGGTTGGACGGACACCTTCACTGATGAACAGGTCCTGGACCTAGTGCAATACATCCGTGCGTTCTCCCCGTAACATCTTCTTCGCACAGCATCGCTGTACAGGATGGAGCGTGTGGCAGCACTCACCTACCCCAACCCCAATCAAGATACACGACGTTGAGGAGCGTTGAGAGAGTCGTCAACGTCACCCCGATCCAAGCAAAATTCCTGAAACTCAAAGGGTAACCTTCCTGCTCCGCCCCCCGGAAATAAATCATCACATGACTAGGCGCAGCAAGAATCCTCGGATTACCCGCAATCCTACTTCCGACAACCAAAGCCAGTAAGCCCGTAAGGGCACCACCGGCCTTGGACACCAGAGGTCGCTGAGAATTCCCGATTGTGCTCAAGAATTATTCAGAGAATAGGAAATTATGCAAACGAAACGTCATTGGAAAACCTAGCAGAATGCCACGCATCGCTCACCCTCTCTGCCTCGTTGATGAGGATGCGCGCGAACCGAATAGATTGCCGGTGGGGCACGATTTTTTGTCCACGATTCTCTGGTGTCCTACCATCTATCGAGAAATTTTATGATATCGTCTTGGATATCCGGGGTCGTGACCAAGTCGGTATGTCCAACCTCATAGTTCCGTATGGTGGGTTGCAAGCTCTGACGAAAGGCTTCCGGAAGCCAAGCGGATGACACCGTCACTGTTCCATCTCCATCCGCAAAGACAGTGGGATGATTCCCTGCAGGACCTCCAGCTATCGGGTCGGGATCCTCAAACAACAGGGAATCAGAACCCTTACCAGGCTTTCCCGTCCACACCCCTTTGGCCAATGTCGATGTGCCTTTCGCATACAGGTACAAAAAGGAGAGTTGATGCGGGCTTCGCATAGAGAGAGGTGCGTGAAGACGTTCCAAAAATTGTTCCGATCGATGAAGCCAAAAGGACAGGTAGGCGGCACGCCCATCAACGATTTCTTTGGGTAAGGAGTATTTTTTCTTGAGCAGTCCCCATTCGGACTGTCGCCACTGTCCGGCATTTCTGATCACCCCGTGCAAGGGCTTCAGTTCCGGAGTAAGCAGTTCATCAGACTCGGCAATCGGTAAAAGATAGTAACTGGCCGGGAAAGACGCATAAGCCTCGTAGCTAAGCAGAGAGGAGTTCCAACCGAAGGTCGCCCCATAGTTCATGTTTCGAAACGAGTTCATGGCTCCAAGGAATGGCACACCGGCCATCACCACGCGGCGGATCTCCCCTGCTCCCTCCCAGGTCTCCACGGCAGTGTCAATATTCTGTGTGCCATACCGTAAATAGTAGCTGACAATCAGGCCACCCATACTATGGGCGACAACGGAAAGATCTTTTTTCCCTTGGTCCCGAAGCCTGCGGATAAGGCGATCAAAACTTCGCACCGCGTCCATCAGGTCCCCCCGCCAATCATACGTAAAAGGAATCACCTCCCCGCCCGGTTGGTTGGAGTCCCGCAATCGGACCAGCAGGGAGCCATACACGTCAATGGAGTAGAAAGGCGGGACGACGCGAAACGTATCAAAGATGCCATCAGGCTGCAGATCCATCGATCCTTTTAATCCCAACCCGGGCACAGGAATGGTTAACGACTGATCTCCAAACAGCACCTCGCTGAGCGTAATAAACACCAGTCTGCCATCCGACTCTCGAACCAACCGCGTCCCATAATAGCCAGGTACGACAATGACTGCTGAATCCACATTTTCCGTATGATCAGGCGTGAAGTCTGATTTCAGACTACAGCCTGATAACATCATGATCCCCATTAGTAACGGCAGACCTTTCATGAAGAATTTGATATTTCGCATACAGTTAGAGGAACCCCCGAAACATCCCGGGCGAAAAGAAAGTGAATCGAAGCGGATCACCAAGGGTGGACCAAAAGCAGTAGGCGGGAGGAAACGATCTTCAGCACCACCATGATGTAAGGGTTTCGTTGATGGCCTTTACACCAGAAATCAGCTAATCCAACCCGTTATGACGGCTTTTGAATAGAGCACAAATGGCTTGATAGAGTTCCGTGACGGTGCCATTTTTCTGCAGATACTCGACCGCACCGGCATCGAGCATCGCCGCTCGAATCTCCGTCTCATCATTCATGGACAAACCAATGACTTTAATAGCCGGCCATTGCCGACAAATCTCCCTGGTGGCCTCGATGCCGTTGAGGTTTGGCATATTGTTATCCATCACGACGACATCCGGTTTGAGTTGAGAGACAACCATCACCGCTTCCTCTCCGTCATTGGCATCTCCCACCATCTCCAAATCCTGATATTGCTCCAGCAATTTTTGCATGCCTTTTCGAAACATCACATGGTCGTCGACTAACAACACCCGGATTCGTGGTTTTTCTGATGTGTGTCCGGGACTAGGGATCTTTTCAAATTGTGAATGGATGGCCCCTTGTTCAGCCCAAGTCGCCTGTTCAGAAAATGCTTTGCGCGGCGGCGTGTTCACCTTTGCCGGGATCGATCCATGAGTGGGCAACACCAGCTTCACACAGGTGCCTTTCCCTGAAGCCGAAGTAAGCTCCACCCGTCCACCCATTGCTTCCATCCGCTCCTGCACCGCGAATAATCCCAGATGACCGGGTTCCATGCCTTGCTGCAACGCATCGGCATGCATTCCCGTTCCGCGATCCTCCACCGCAATCCACACCTCGCCCCCCTGTCCCGAAGACATTCGAACAGTCGCCTCATACACGCCCGCATGCTTGAGCACGTTAAATAATAATTCGCGGACCGACTGGAACAACAGGATCACCCGGTCCTCGGACAGATGGCTGGCCTGATAATCACTGATATGGACCTCCACCCGTAGACCATGTTTTTCCATTCTCTCGGCCAGCCACTTCAATGACACCGCCAAACCGGTTTCATACAGGGCGGGGGGACTCAGTTCCGCGATGGTCGTTCGCGAATAGGTCAACGCCTGCTGCAGCACGTCTTCCAATTCCCCGGTCAGAATCTCTGCCTCCGGTGAGAGCGGTACATGCTCCTTCAATTCACGTAATTTCATTCTTCCCACCACCAGCAATTGTACGAGATAATCATGTAAATCACTCGCCAGCTTTCGACGCTGATGCTCTTCCGTCAAACTGAGTTGTGAGGCCAAAGAACGCAGCCGATTCTTGGAAGACAGCAACTCTCGGGTTCGTGTTTGCACACGGTCTTCCAACTCATCCTTCCATCGGCGCAATTCCTGCTCAGCCTGCTTACGCTGGGTAATATCCTGAAAAACGATGACGACTCCCACAATTTTGTCGTGTTGGTCACGCAGGGGTGAGGAGGAAAAAGATACCGGGAAGTAGCTCCCGTCTTTTCTGATAAAGGTATCCTCGAAGTCTCTCAAGACGTTGCCGTTGCGTAAGACTTGAAAGCCTGCACATTCTTCTATGGGAAATGGTGACCCGTCCGGATACTTGTAATGTGCCATCTGGTGCATCGAGCGCCCCAACAATTCTCCGGATGTCCATCCCAATAATCGTTCCGCCTCCGGATTCACATAAGTGACGAGACCCTTCGAGTCGATGGTGTACAGACCCTCCCCCATATTCATCATAATGGTTTGATTCAGCGCTAAAAGGCGGCGCGCCTCACTCTCGCTCTCCAGGAGCAACTGCTCAGCCTGCTTCCGTGCGGTGATGTCAATAGCCATTCCACCGATCAGGGCTGGCCGGCCATCGGACCCCAGTATGGGAAATTTACTCACGATCGAATGATGGAGCATCCCATCCTGATGCTTGAGCGTCTCGACCACCTGCACACCCGATTCGCTGATTAACGCCTGTCGGTCGTTCTCTTTAAATCGAGCAGCGACGTCACGGGGAAATATGTCTTCGTCGGTTTTTCCATAGAGTCGTTCACGTGGAGTTTGAAACACCAATTCCGCAGGCTCATTGGCGTACACATAATGTCCCTGTAAATCCTTGATCCAGGCCAGACCGGGCATATGTTGCATGAATTTGTTGAAACGGTGTTCGCTCTCCCGCAAGGCTTGCTCGGCTTGCGTACGGTCTTCCACATCAATACACCTGCCGATCCATTCCCGCACCGTACCGTCCGCACTCCGGATCGGCACACCCCGCGCTTCGACATGACGATAGGCATTGCTTGAGGCATGCCACAACCGGCCGAAAAATTCAAAGAGCGTTTCAGAAACGCACGCCGCATTCCACATATGTTGAATGGTCTCCCGGTCATCGGGATGAATAGCCTTGCTCCAGCCGAATTCCCGCAGTTGTTCCCAGGACTGGCCGGTATAGGCGGTCCAGGCCTGTTGGGGCGTCACGAACCGGCCCTTGGCATCGGTGGTCCAGACCATAGACGTGATCGCCGCCGTCAGCGAACGGTATCGCTCCTCGCTTTCGCGCAGAGCCTCTTCCGCACGTTTTCGTTGAGTAATGTCCGTCAGGGTTACCACTATGCGATCAAACGATTGATCAGGGGGAGGAAAGGTGATGGAGAACAAGACATGGAGACGGACACCCCGCAGCGTTTTCAGAACCGTTTCCGATTCAAAAAACTGTTGATGTTCAGCAATGCTGACCAATTCCTCAAGAAAGACCAGGTGGGTCTCCGGCAGAAAAATGTGATGAAGCGATTGCAAGAGTTCCACACGGCTTGTCGCACCAAACATCGTGACAGAAGCCGGGTTCACATCGAGAATACTGACAAGTCCAATCGCTCGCTCCACCACATCCGGATGTTCAATAAAATAGCCTCGAAAATCTCTCACGCCTTCCGCAGCAAGGCCATCGATCAAGGCTTTGACGCGGCTGAAATCTTCCTCCCAGATGGAAATTCCCACTCCCTCAATAATTTTGCGGCAATGCTCTTCAATCATGGGCAAACGTAGCCCTTACCAGTTGTGAACTTGTACGGGTTCATCTCGACAGACTTTCCACAGACGATACGTCCGGAAAAAGATGGCAAGAAAGATTCGAGCGTTTTGGGAAAATTGGAAGGAAGGACTGCCAGGCTTGGAGTGGGAGGAGATCTTGCAGAGTACCATCCATGGCTATGCTTCCTACAGGAATCTGGCCGTACTCCGGAAATGCCCTTTCAAGATGTTGTCACGGACGCCTAAATCAGGGAGATCTCACAACACTGCCCGTTCGCCTTTTCAATGATGGGGGATGCGCGGATATTGTAAAATGTTCCCGCTATTAAACACAATCTGCGTTGATCCGGGAATTCCAACGAACACGGTCAAATTAGGAGGGACCAAGTGGCGGAATGAAAGGAAAAATCGCTATGGAATCCCAATCAAAACGAAGAGCGGCAACAGGTTCGACCCGATACATCCTGCGTCAACACATCAAAGCGCAAACACCTTTTGGGTCTGTTGAAAAAAGCCGCCAGCGGCGTTCTCGCCATTTTCCCGTGCTCACGTACTCAGCGTACGCTCCGCGCGTACAAACGGCTGCGGCCTTACTGGACCGACCCTTCGGGAAGACTCAGGGCATGCTTTTTTGAACCGACCCGGAGCCTTTGAGGAGGAATCTCATCCTAAGCAAATTTGCTCTTGAACATCCTTATTATTCAACACTCCCCTTTTCTGCCTGTGACATCCTGATCGACCGACTAGGTTTCTTCATCGCCCTCGAGACAATTGGTACATTCATCCAATTTTGGGTCGCCATGACGGCTACAAAAATGACGGGCGCATTGCCGGCAGGTCATAAAACTCATTCGGATTAACTCAGCATCTTCACACACATAACAATTCTTTTCTCGTTTCGCTTTTGGCATTGCTTTTCTCCTTCCATGGCAATCGGCTCAAAGAATTTCAGACATGGGGCGCACGCGCAACGCCCCGAAGACACAAATACGGCGCCAGCACTTTTAGTGTGTCATGGCCAGGAGTGGCCTTAGACCATCTTCATACAATTGGCATGAGTGTCAGGGAGGGCGTGCATCTCGCAATGACGAGGGGAGCGGACGCTGATCCGTAACAGGGAGGGGGAGCCTACCGCATGATCGAACCTTCTGGCAATGCTTAACAACCGTTGACAGCTCTTCCCCCTACAAGATGGAGGGGAGGCAAAATTCCCCGAGGCCTTGGCCTCGTGCAGAGAATGGGTTTATAATCCATTATCCCCGTTCGAAAGACATCTCAGCCCTTCTGCGGCATCTCGATTGGGATTGCGATCCAACGGATCGCTTAATTTTTCAGGCAGCGCGTCATTTTCGATTGCAAATTGTCGACATTTTGGGTATGTCTATCCATCCTGAACGGATGCCTGTTTGAAAACGTTCAACCTTGTTTATAGATATTCAGGAAAGGCAAAGACAGAAATTAATACAAACCAGGTAATTCCCCTACGGTGGCCTTAACGAGTATGGCCACATGCCGGAAAAGAGCGTGACATGGACCCGTTGTTTCCGGGTCCATGCCAGCAATAGTTGGATCCCCGAGAGAGGGAAAACCGCTTCGCTCTCCATGTGCATTTCACAATCATCAATTGCAATTTTCTCAATGGTTCACAGAAGAGTCGGGAACAGGAAACCTTCCGGTACAGCTCTGTCACCTGTGTATCGGTGGCTTTTTTCTCAATAGGAGTGATCTCGAGCTTCAGTCGTCGGTTATGCCCGACAGCAGATCAGGGAAGATCTCAGGGAAGGACTCGACCAGCATGAGACACCACCCTGTCACAACACATGTTTTTTCCAAGAAAGGAAGTTCTTTATGGCCTGTAAGCGATGTGGGGGACTGATTGTGAAAGAGTCCGTCTATGATAGAGAGGGCAGCAGTCAGTTAGTCCTCATGGACCGTTGCCTCCAATGCGGCAACATTGAGGATCCCGTGAGTGCGAGGAATCGTTCAAAATCGCCCGTTCCTTCATCACAAAAGGGTAAAGCCCGTCGGATCCCTGAGCATCCCAGGACTCCACTGGAGATGGCCGAAGGGTAAATATGGAGCTCCGGCGACACCAGAAGGAATTAGCGGACATCTGCGACCAAATTCTAGACGGGCGAGGGCTGACAGACATTGTCTGTGCAGTTACACCCGGTGGCGGCAAAAGCCTGCTGCCTCAGATCCTGGCCTCCCGCTTGATTCCGGCCATTGCCGACGCCCTATGCTGGATTGTCCCTCGCAGCGTCTTACAGGACCAGGGTGCGCGAGG
This sequence comes from Nitrospirales bacterium, assembly GCA_021604105.1. GTDB lineage: Bacteria > Nitrospirota > Nitrospiria > Nitrospirales > UBA8639 > Nitrospira_E. The sequence goes on from BQIW01000022.1 coordinate 51,011, forward strand.
GTTTCAGGATCCCAGCCACCGGATGCTCTTAGGCCATCGGCTGGAGGCCATGATGACTACCAACCAGGAACATCCAACACGAGGTTGTGCGGCCTATGTCACGACCTATCAGGCCCTGGCTGCCGATACCCGCAAGATCAACGCCAAAGAATTCCGCCGCAAGCGGTATATCCTCGTTCTGGATGAACCACATCATCTCGAGGAGGGTGGACTGTGGCATGAGGCCGTTCAGCCACTCTATGACCGGGCGGTTCTGCGGGTGTTGATGAGCGGGACATTCGAACGTGGTGAAGGCACACCGATAGCCTTCCTTCCCTATTCAACCACCGACCGGGGAAACCGGCTTGACTGGGACAGCACGGAATCGCGAGCCGTTATCCACTACACCTTAGCCGATGCTCTGCGCGAACATGCCTGCATTGATTTGACCGTCCATTACGCGAACTGTCAGGCAACCTGGTTAGACGCTCAGGGAACCGAGCACCATGTCGAAAGCCTGGCGCATGCGGGGAAACAGACCGCAGCAGCACTCCTGACGGCGCTGAAGACGGAAGCCGCTCTGGAGCTCTTGAGCACGGGCGTGAAGGATTGGCAGATCCATCGCACCACCCATTCCCGATCGAAGCTACTGGTGGTGGCCGCGAATATTGATCAAGCGCAAAAGTATACGGCATGGCTTCAGGAACGAGGGGTGCCGGCCAGAATTGCCACGAGTGAGGATTCCACGGCCGCCTATCAGGCAATCAAAGCGTTTAAACGACAGGGAAGCGGAGCCGTGGACTGCCTGATTACAGTGGCCATGGCCTATGAAGGCCTGGATGTGCCGGCCATAACCCATCTGATCTGCTTGACCCATATCCGGACCAAGCCCTGGATCGAACAGGTCGTTCATCGAGCCACACGCATGGATCCGCTGGCGGGACCTTATGCCGAGCAACGGGCCTATATTTACGCTCCGGACGACCGACCATTCCGGGAATGTCTGGGATACATCCTGGACCAACGCACAACCGTGATCGCCGACAGCCCCTCATCGACACAGGTTCTTGGAGAAGGGGCCTATCCCGATGCACAGGGCCTCCTCCCGACGGATCGGGCGGAATCAAGTATCCAACCCCTGCGGTCCGGCGTTCTTGAAATGCGGAATCAGGGATTGTGGGCGAACCTGGCCACACAGGGCCAAACAGAATTCCACCAGGAGACTCCGAAAGAACGATTAGATCGATTACGGAAAAAAATCGAACAGCATGTCCGCGCACACGAGCAATCGCGAAAACTATCACATGGGACGGTCAACCGGGCGGTCTATTCGAAGTTTCGGAAATCCCGAACCGCCATGACCGAATCTGAACTCCATAAAGTCATGCAATGGGTCCATAAGATCTATCCGCTCTGAGATCATTTTTCCCAGAAAGCCTCTTCCCCATGTCCATACAATGGTTTCCCGGCCACATGAACGTCGCCCGCAAAGAAGCGGCCAAAGCGATGGAAGCCATTGATGTCCTCGTCGAAATACTGGATGCCCGCATGCCGGACGCCAGCAGCAACCCGTTGATCACCGAACTACGGCTGCACCGCCGGCGCCCCTGCTTGAAGGTACTCAACAAAGCCGACCTCGCCGACCCCGCCGTCACTCAAACCTGGTTGAACGAATTCAACAGGGAACCGGACGTCAACGCCGTCTCCCTTTCCTGTCACCAAACCGGCCAGGCCGCCAAAGTGCCCGGCCTCTGTCAGCTCCTGGCTCCGCATCGTCACAGCTCCAGTAAGCCGCTTCGCATGCTGATTATGGGCATCCCCAACGTCGGGAAATCCACGCTCATGAATAGTCTGCTCAAACGCCGCCTCGCCAAAGTCGGCAACGAACCCGCCGTGACGAAAGTCCAGCAACGCCACACCTTGAACGACCACATGACACTCATCGACTCACCCGGCCTCTTGTGGCCAAAAATCGAACATCCTGTCGTGGGACTCCTGCTCGCGACCATCCACGCGGTCACCGCCAAGGTGATGGTCGAGGAAGAAATCGCCGAGTTCCTTGTCACCATCCTACTCGCACGCTACCCTACCCTGCTGACGAAACGCTACGGCTTCCTCACAGACGGGCTGGATAGCACGGGCGTACTCGAAGCCATCGCCACCAAACGCGGATGTCTGCGGAAAGGAAAGGGCGGAGAATTGGATCGGGAAAAAGCGGCGAAAATTCTCTTGACGGAATTCCGCAATGGCACGCTAGGCCGGATTAGCCTGGAGACGCCGGAAACTCGTGACGCTCGCCTCTAATGTCAGACTGCATTACGGGCTTAGGGGTGTAACCGCTGTTCGTACTGCGCACCCTGCCTCGCTCTGAATAGATCTTTCGAAGCCCTCTTCAGGTCCAGCTATTGTGAAAGCCCGGCTTTTTTCAACCGCCCCCTCTAGGTTTCTTCGTTGCCTTCCAGGCATTTGATGCATTCATCCAACTGCGGGTCACCATGAAGACGACAAAAATGCCTGGAGCATTGTATACATACCAAAAAACTTAGACGTTCCGAACCTGCTTCCTTACACAAATAGCAGGGCTTTTCCCGTTTCGCATTGGGCATATCTTTC
>BQIW01000023.1 GCA_021604105.1 Nitrospirales bacterium
CGTGATTCAAGCGTTAGAAGGGTTCCGGGTGCTCTCCCATATCCAACCGGGTCATCGCTATGCAGAGCGATTGGATGCGTTAAAACATGCGGCGCAAGCCGCCGGTTCCACTCATCCCGATGATCGTTCGTCCAATTAGACCTTGTGGGCATCTGACGTTCCCACCACATGGCTGATTCGCCATCAATTTGAGGGCCTACCTCGCGCCTACCTTTCCTGACACACAGGGGAGGAGGGACGATGGGGTGCTGTTCACCTGGAATCCCCGGTGATTTTTTTGAAACGAAAGGTGCGTGGTGCGTAATGGTGTGGTTGGCGGAAGAGGAAGAGATCGTCTGAGTGTTGACGAGGGGTGTTGGCTACCGCCTCGTCAACTCGAATAGCTATGCCTATTGGGCAGGAAGGGCTTGAGCTATTTTTTGGCTTTTTTCTCGGCTCGTTTTTCCTTCATGGTTTTCGTTGGCTTCTTTTTGGTTTCTTTGCGTGCGTCTTGGCTTTTGCCCATGGGTATGCTCCTTGTAATGAGTAAGTGTGCGGCGATGGTATGGTGCCGTTCGGAGGCGAATGGTAGCGAACCTGTGGGAAAAAGTATAGATAGATGGTGTGGAAAGTCCGGGCTTGTGGATGCATAAAAGCAGGATGTCAGATCCTTGACGAAGACCTTTGTTTGACGAGTTCATCTGCTTGAAGCGGAGGTAGAAGCGAAAGCGAGTGGCATGGTACAACATGGAAATTTAGAAAGGATGTCCGACCCTGATTCAGAAAGGAACTCACTATGGCTGATCAATGGATGCTTCGGGGTGTCGAGTTTTCCAATTGCAATTGTACCTATGGGTGTGGATGCCAATTTAATGCCCCTTCCACCAAGGGGTTTTGTGAAGCCATGGGCTCAGGTCATATCGAAGAAGGGTATTTTAATGACACCCGCTTGGATGGGTTGAATTACGTCATGTTGTTGCAATGGCCTGGCGAAATTGCACAGGGAAATGGATCACAGCAGATTTTCATTGATGCGCGGGCTGATGCACCGCAGCGTGCAGCGCTCAGCAAAATAATACATGGCGAGGCCACGGCTCCGGGGGCTACCCATTTTTTTGTTTTCAATAGTACGATGTCCAACGTGTTGGAACCGCAGTTTGTTCCGATTGATCTCTCTATCGATGTGGAGGCGAGACAGGCAACCGTTCATGTGCCGGGCTTGATTGAATCGACTGGTACGCCTATCCCCAATCCGCATACGGGAGGAGATCATCGCGCCAGAATACATTTGCCCGACGGCTTCGAATATACCGTGGCCGAAGTGGGTAACGGGTCAACGACGGCTCAAGCCGGGATTACGTTGAACCTGTCTAATAGCTATGGACAATTTAATGTTCTTCACATGAATCAGAATGGGGTGATCAGAGCCTGATTTGAAACGAGACGTGTAGCTTTGTCCGTGACTTTTTGTTGGGCATGGTTATGTTTAGGAAAAGTATTTTTTCCGAGTTTTCCTCACGCCGGTTCAGTTATTGCCGCTGAGCCGGGAGTAGGCCTTTGGTGTTGTCCAAGCGTCGACACTTGTTTTCTGGCGAAGAATGAAAAATTCTATGCGGACCGTCTACCGGCCCTGAGATTTTTCAATCCACCTATGAATTGCCGGTGTTCAGGGGTTCTGATAGTTCGTGCCCATGAGCCTTTCTCCTATCTCGTCATTCCCTTCGTTGCCCAAGCGTGACCGGATTACGATTCTCTCAGCCCTGATCGGGGTGATTATCCTGGCTTGGGCCTATGTCCTGTATCTCTGGGCGAAGATGCCTGGAATGGATGCAGACATGCCTGGGATGATTATGCAGTTGCATCCATGGACGCCGGTGGACTTTGTGCTGATGTATCTGATGTGGGCGGTCATGATGGTCGGGATGATGCTGCCGGGTGCCATCCCAATGACCTTGTTGTATGCAGGAATGGTTCGCAAGGCTGAGCGGCAGGGTTCACCCATGGCTCCGACGGGGGCATTTGTGGCCGGGTATTTGGCTCTATGGAGTGCGTTTAGTCTAGTTGCGACTGTGGTGCAGTGGGGCTTGCATGAAGCGGCCATGCTTTCATCGATGATGAGGGCGAAAAGCCAGGTCCTAGGAGCTGCGCTGTTGATTGTCGCAGGTATATATCAACTGACCCGGTGGAAAGCTGCGTGTTTAGAACATTGTCGTGCACCTGCTCATTTTATTGCCGAGCATTGGCGACCGGGTGTTCGTGGCGCGTTTCGATTGGGACTTCATCATGGTGCATTTTGTCTCGGCTGCTGCTGGGCCTTGATGGGGTTGTTGTTTGTGGGTGGAGTGATGAATGTGCTTTGGATCGCGACGATCACCGTCTTTGTTTTTTTAGAAAAAATAATGCCGCCTGGCACTTGGAGTGGGGGGTTGGGATGGGTGGCCGGGATTGGCCTGATTGGAAGTGGGGTAGGGGTGTTGGTGACGGTGTAATGGGTTGTCCTTTTCGGGATGGGTCCCTTCCACGACGGCTTGATTATTTTGTGGGTGAATCCGGTGTGACGACGACCACGCCGTCTTCGGTGACGGGAAAGCGTTGACGGTCGTGGTGGAGATCGTGACCGATGATGGTATCGGGCGGAATGACGACGCCCTTATCGATAATGGCCCGGCGAATGCGGGACCGCTCGCCGATTTTGACATTTTCCATAATGACGGAATCGTGGACTTCGGTATGAGGCTCGATGCGAACGTTTGGTGACAGCACACAATTTTGCACCAGGCTTCCGGAGATAATGCAGCCTCCGGAGACGATGGAATCCAGTGCCATGCCTCTCCGCCCTCCCTTGAACTCATCGGCAAAGACAAATTTGGCGGGCGGATATTGGCCTTGGTAGGTGCGAATGGGCCAGGCCTCATCATAGAGGTTGAGGTGGGGATCAACTCCGACGAGATCCATGTTGGCTTTGTAATAGGCGTCCAGGGTGCCGATGTCCCGCCAGTACTTAACCTGTTTTTTGTTTTCATCTTCAAAATTATAGGCAAAAACTTTTTTGTTGTTCTGAATCATGTTGGGAATGATGTTTTTCCCGAAGTCATGGGCCGTGGCCATTCCGGAATCTTTGCGCAGTTCCTCATAGAGTTGGTCTGTTCGAAAAAGATAGATGCCCATGGAAATAAACGCATGCGTGGGATCATCCGGTAGGTGAAAGGGGTTGGCCGGTTTTTCTTCAAACCGGGTGACACGGTTTGATGGATCGACCCCAAGGACACCGAACTGCCGAGCTTCTTCGACCGGCCATTCAAGGGCGCCCACGACGGCCTCCGCCTCCGTTTCCTGCATGAACCTGAGCATGTCGGCATAGTTCATTTTGTACAGATGATCTCCGGCCAGCACCAATAAAAAATTCGGGCGTTCCTGTTCCAGCAGAAAAAGGTTTTGGTGGACCGCGTCGGCTGTGCCCCGATACCACTCGGCGTTGATCCGTTGTTGCGGTGGGATGGAAAAGATGAATTCGCCCAGTTCCGGGTTGAAAATCGACCAGCCTCTCCGGATGTGGCGGTCTAATGAATGGGATTTATATTGAATGAGCACGGCAATTTTGCGAAGTCCTGAATTGAGGCAATTGCTCAAGGTCACGTCGATGATGCGGTATTTGCCCCCAAAGGGCACCGCAGGTTTGGCACGATGTTGGGTGAGTGGGAGGAGCCGCTCCCCGCGGCCACCGGCAAGGATCATGGTATAGATATCAGTCATGGGGCATGATGATATCAAATGGCCCGAATGGAAGGAATGGGTTCGGTCCTGACTGTGGCTTGGCGCGCAAGCCCTCGGCTGTCAATAAAGGTTGGATGAGTTGGTGAGACGTTGCCCGATTTATGCTTGCTTTGCCCGGGCGTTGAGAAGCGCTGTGATGGGGGCCTCAATTTCTGAAGGATTGGTTGCGGGCGCGTACCGTTCTTTGACCGTACCGGTTTGGTCCACGAGAAATTTCGTGAAGTTCCACTTGATGGTTTCTGATCCGAGTACTCCCGGGGCTTCGGCTTTGAGATGTTTGAAGAGGGGATGAGCATCGGGCCCGTTCACATCAACCTTGGCAAACATCGGAAAGGTCACTCCATAGTTGGTTTGGCAGAACGTGAGGATTTCCTCGTCATCTCCCGGGTCCTGGCTTCCAAACTGATTGCAGGGAAACCCGAGAATTTCCAACCCTTGAGAATGATATTTTTTATAGAGATCTTCCAGTCCCTGAAACTGAGGCGTGAATCCGCATTTGGAGGCGGTATTGACGATAAGCAAGACTTTGCCCTTCCTGGTGGCGAGGGTTTCATCCTTTCCCTGCATGTTCCGGCAGGTGATGTCGTAAATGGTACTCATGGGTGTTAGGCCTTTACCGTGGTTGAGTAGATGTTCGGCGGTGGTATGACATGTGACTGAATTTTTGGATCCTCAGTGTATCATTTTCATGCCGCGTTGGGCACGCAAGGGAGAAGGAAAATTTGACAGGATATGGATTGTGCGGTAACCTGAGCTCTGTTCATGTCGATTCGGTCCGACGGCGGGAACATCCTAAATTTTTCGGACCCCGCGATCGTATCGCGACCAGATCCTGCTCGGAGCGGATTTCCCACCTGATTCTGCTTCACTCGGTTTTCTGCCCCCGTGTACATACGATCCTTGTAACAAAAGGAATAGTTTTATGTCTGCAACTGTGTTGTCTCAGTTTGGTGCGCTTGGTGTGTCTGATACTTTGGTTGGAGTGTTGAATAAGCTCGGTTTAACAGAACCGACCCCGATTCAAGTCCAGGCCATTCCTCCGGCTTTGGAAGGTCGGGATGTACTGGGGTGTGCCCAGACCGGTACGGGAAAAACCGCCGCCTTTGTCATTCCTATCATTGAACGATTGGTAGATGGTCCAAAAGGCCACCCTCGTGCGATGATTTTAGCGCCCACCCGCGAGTTGGCTTTTCAAATTCAAGAAACCGTTGATAAGTTTGGACGCGCGCGCAGGATTTATGCGACCACACTGGTGGGGGGAGCTGATATGCATGCGCAAGTCCGCGGATTACGGCAACGTCCCGATATCATCGTCGCGACACCGGGTCGACTCCTCGACCATATGTGGCAGGGGACGGTTTCGTTTGCCAAGCTTCGGATGGTGGTCCTTGACGAAGCCGATCGGATGCTTGATATGGGGTTTGCGCCTCAGCTCAATCAAATTATTGAGGCCTTACCGGAAACCCGGCAAACCCTGCTCTTCTCGGCAACAATGCCGAATAATCTGGCTGATTTGGCTCGGATGTCTCTCAACGATCCGTTTAAAGCCCTGGTGGCAAAATCGGCCACACCGGCGGAAGGCGTCACCCATACGGTGCATCACACCGCTAATTCCGATAAAACCTCTCTCTTGCTGTCAATTTTAAAGGAGACAGAGGGATCGGTCCTTGTTTTCACCCGGACCAAACATCGTGCTGACCGGATCGGGGAAACTCTGGAAAAGGTCGGTTGTCGCGTGGCGGTGTTGCATGCCGGACGACGGTTGCCTCAACGTCGTGCGGCGTTGGAAGGGTTTCGCCGGGGCCGTTTTGAAATTTTAGTTGCGACCGACATTGCCGCCCGCGGTTTGGACGTGGACAATATTCAACATGTGATCAATTATGATTTGCCTCATGTACCTGAAGACTATATTCATCGTATTGGTCGAACGGCGCGGAAGAATACCAAAGGTTGGGCCACCAGTTTTGTGACCGGTGAGGATAATCGTTCGTTACGAATGATTGAAAAATTATTGGGAAAGGCGGTTCCCTGCGCCCCTGGCAGCCGTCCGCCAATGCCGGCCACTGTCCCGGAGAGACGTAGGTCCCGGCCAAATTCCGGGGGGAGGGGTTTTGGCGCTCCACGCTCGGGGAGCCCTGTCAGGCATGATCGACCGGCTATTCGTCGACCGCGTCCGTCTAGCTTAGCTTCTTAACGCTTCACACGCAGCCTCTTTTTTGGAAAGAGAATCATTGCGGCTTTTTTATTGAAGCCCGGATCTTGTAGGTCCGGGCTTCATTGTTTTGGAAATGTCCCAGTCTCTCCTCTTCCCATTCAACTGGAAATGTCATTCACATGAGTCGGAAGCCATTGCGAATGCTTAGGCCGGTAAAAACAACATAAATAATACTCACCTTGATGTGGCGATTATTGTCGAATGAGGAGGGTTATGAACCATGGTCAAGCCGGGCGTGCCGACGTGGCAAACCCGTCATGCCAAATTTGCGGTGATGCATTTGAAAGAAAGGGAGTGTTAAATAATAAGGAGGTTCAAGGGCAAATTTACGCAGGATGAGATTACTTATCAAAGGCTCAGGGTCGGTTCAAAAAAGTCCGTCCAGCAAGGCCGCAGCCGTTGGTACGCGCGGAGCGTACGCGTAGTACGTGAGCACGGGAAAATGGCGAGAACGCCGCTGGCGGCTTTTTTCAACAGACCCAGAAATTAAAAAAATGACACCCACCAGGGGAGGCTCTTAGTGATGGGGCTCTCTGTTTTATGTTGCTGTGAGACGTGAAATATGGGCTGAGGATACAAGAACCCTGCCGATTCCGGCGGGGTTCTTGTATACAATATTCGCCAGACTTTAGGGAGCAGTGGCAGTTTTGACGTCCAATATTTTGACGTCAAAGTAAAGCGTTTTTCCCGCTAAGGGGTGATTGAAGTCTAAGACGACCACTTCTTCTTTTATTTCTGTGACTGTCGGGTGTACGACACGGCCTTGTCCGTCCTTCCCTTGTAATTGGACCCCGACCTTTCGTGCATCAGGTGGAATTTGGTCAATGGGAACTTCTTGAAAAGCTTGAGGGTTGATTTCACCATACCCCTCTTTCGGGGCGACGGTCACTTGCTTGCGATCTCCCGCTTTCATTCCATCCAGGGCCGTTTCCAGTCCAGGAATGATTTGATGGGATCCCTGAGTAAATGTCAGAGGTTCCCCTCCCACGTTGGAGTCGAGCACCTCTTTGTTTTCCAAGGTTAATGTGTACTCCATTGAGATGGATTTTCCTTCAGAAACGGTCATGGGTGAGCCTCCTTCTTGGGATTCTGCCTGTGCAAACGTGGTCATCGCTGAGGCCACCAGCAAGGAGCAACATACAATCCGGGCTAATACACGCAGTGCCATGAGACTGATCCTCCGCAAAATTATTGCTGATATAACAGTTGGCTGGAAAAGAGGGCGGTATGAAGGGGGGAATAACCGGACGCTTCCAGACTGTTCGTGGACGAATATTGTAATTTATCAGAAAAATAAATGGCTTGGCTATGAGATGAACAAATATCCTGCTGCTGTATTCCGCTGACGGCTGGACTCGTTCTCCTAAACTCTTGAGCCTTGAAGTGGCTGAGAACAAGAGGGTATGGGGGGAGTATGGTTTGGCTTCATTGACTATTTCCGGACTGGCAACCACGATATAATGCGTCGATTGGTATACGGAGGTGAGTGTTTGATCAGGAGAAGCATGTTTACTGTCCTCAAGACGTCTCTCCCTGGACGGAGATAGAAAGGCCCAAGATGGAACCCAACGAACGGATAGTAAAAGGGAAGCAACAGGTTGCCCAACATCGACGGGAGTTCTCCTGTCGAGAGGTGGATGAACCTCAGGATGAACGGGTTCCACCCGGGCAACATGTGGTCAATAATTTTCCGGTCCTGGATTTGGGCTGTAAGCCGGAGATCGTGCTGGCTGAATGGTCCTTAAGTATTGACGGGTGCGTGGCCAAACCATTGACCTGGGATTGGGAAACATTTCAACGGCAGCCTCAGGTGGAGATGACTGCCGACTTTCACTGTGTCACGTCCTGGTCCATGTTGGATAATGAATGGAGAGGTGTGAAATTTCAGCATCTGCTGGAATCGGTTCGTCCATTACCAGAGGCGAAATTTGTGTTATTCGAAGCGTTTGATGAGTATACGACCAATGTCACCCTTAGGGTTTGCAAGGATGATGATGTGCTCCTCGCCACTCATTGGAATGGAAGGCCATTGACCAGAGATCACGGCGGTCCGGTACGCGTCATCATTCCCAAACTCTATGGATGGAAAGGGGCAAAGTGGGTGAAAAAAATTACGTTCTCCGATCGCGATCAGAAAGGGTTTTGGGAAGTGCGCGGATATTCCAATACCGCGCTTCCGTGGGATAATGATCGGTATGGTTGATCGAAGGAGAACCCTCCTCACGGTTACCAAACAAACATGGGCGACCAACCGGATGAGTCACTCACAGAATTTAGCTGTAAAAATGGGCTTTTGAGGGGTTCAATATGTGCTAGGGATGTGGCATAATCCTGCTCGTTTCCTCAAGAAATTCCTACGAGTAAAAAGGAGAAACTCATGATGGGACGGGTCCCTGGCATTCGAACAATCGTGCTAATGGCAGCTGGAAGTGTGATGCTTGTGGGATTAGGCTGCTCGGCGACTCAGGTTGCCCTGGAGAAGAAAGATCTCAAGGTCCAGACCAAGATGTCGAAATCGATTTTTTTGGATTTGGATAATCAAATTGAAAAAAGTGCATTTTTGGAAATTAAAAACACCTCAGACAAAGAAATTGATTTTGATACCCCTGTCCGAAAGGCCATTGAAAGCAGGGGATACAAGATCGTGGATAATGCCAAGGCAGCCGCCTATATTTATCAGGTGAATGTCCTGTATGTGGGCGAAGCCGATCCTGCCGCCTTAAGAACAGCCGTCCATGCCGGGTATGGTTCCGCCTGGGGCGGCGGGGCCGTCGGCGGAGCTGTCGGCTATGGATTGGGTGGAACGGGTCGTTCCGCAGCCCTTGGTGCAGGCATTGGGGGTTTTTTGGCAGGGGCGACGGAATTGGTCACAGGCTCCTTGACCAAGGATGTGTCGTTTGCCGTCATGACCGACTTGCAATTAACCGAAAAAACCAGCAAGGGGAAAAAGATTCATCAAGCCCGTGTGGCCTCGACAGCCGAACAAGTTAATCTAGAATGGGAAGAAACCAAGGATCCTTTGGTGCAAGGGTTGGCCAAATCGTTGGGTGGTCTCCTGTAGTCCCATGACCGTGTGTCAGTAGCGTAATCATCCAACGGGGAAGGTGGAGTTTCTGCCTTCCCCAATTTTTTAGTAAAGAGTTCACTATCAGATTCGAAACCGGCAGAATAGGATTTTTTCGACCATTTCTCTCCACGAAGGTGGCAAGCAATCTGTCGATTGAAATTTTTTTGTTTCGTGTTCACCGAGAAAAATAGACGCTGTCTCCTGTGTAAATCCGGCTGCCTTACAAGGAAATACCAAAAATGAAACTTATCATTGTCTTCTGGTTGTCGGTTGGTGTGTTCCCCGCTCTGGCGTGGGCTGAAGAAACAACGACCTCCCATGTCCACCTTTTTCAAACGACCTATCCCGATGGCTCATCGGAAGAGGGATCCGTCAATATTGCCATACCAAAAGATTGGATGCGCTTTAATGTGGCCCCGGACAAGTTAGAAGGCAAACCAACGTCCACCAAACCGACAGACAGCCAAAATGATATGCAGATATTTCTGGACCGCCAGGAGATGATATATGTCAGGCACCAGAATAAAACCTACAATCGCATCACTAAACAACAGATGGAGGCTCTGAAACAGTCCAGCCAAAGGATGATGCAGAAATTGGGAGTCCAGCCCGGCTCCACACAGGATGAGGGAATGAACAATGCCCTGGGGCACGTCATGAAATCCGTTCGGGAACAACAACGGATTAGTCTAGAAAAGGCATTGGATAATAAGGAGCTTTCTCCTGAAGAACGAACTCGATTGGAGCACGCATTGAACACGCAATTTTCCGGAAGTTCTTCGGGAATCTCCCTGAAAGTCACGAAAACCGGGAAAACCGGTCAACAAGGGGGAATCCCTTGTGAATGGTATACCTTAGAGGTTTTTGATGTTCGGCACATGTGCGCGGCGGCATGGGACGATATTCCCGGCGGCAAGCGAAGCAGGGAACTCTATCATGCCTGGATTGATTACATGGAGGAGTGGGCAGCGGGACTTCCATTTGGAAATGGGTTGCTGGAACAACACAAGAAAATTGAGGGATTCCCGATTATCACCATTACGAAGAGCCAGGATGGAAGCACGACCTTCAGTGAACAGCGGTATCTAGGAACTAAAAAAATGACGGTGGCTTTTGGCCCACCGGACGGCTATGTTCTTGAGTCCGGCATGTCGGGGGCACCATTGAGTGACTCCCCCGAGAGGATTCCAACACCTTCTGAAAAGGTCGACAACGTCTGCCAAAAAATCAATGGAGAAATTGTCTGCTCCGGCAATGCCGATCCGGTAAATTCAAGCGGCGTCTCTTCTATGCCAGGGAAGAATTTAGAAAACCTTCCACCTGAAACGCACAAAGCCTTGGAGATGTTTAAGGGGTTGTTTGGAAATCAGTAACACACCAATATCATTATTCGGCATACCAACTAATTGTATTGCCCTGCCTGCTGGAGGTTCCCGGTCCTGCTTCATCGGATTGGTTGCCCTGTTCCACGACAGAACGTTTTTTTCTAGGTTTTTAAACAGCTCAGGTTTCTTGCATATCTCCGGAGTGGGAGAGGTGGTGTGCTTGATTATTGCCCCACGGGATTGCAGAATTCCCTTGTCCCTATTGTTCTTTAAATATTTTGTTGGCGGTCTATTCTTTTACCCATGATCAAGTCGGAAGCACTTGGTATTGCGACTATTGAAGCCTGGCCGGTTCAATTGCCTCTTAATGCACCTTTCGTGGTGGCTTCAGGTTCCATGTCGGTCGCACATAATATTTTCATCAGATTGACCCTCAAGAGTGGGACGTGCGGGTATGGGGAGATGGCTCCGTTCCCGGACGTATCCGGCGAAGACCAGGTTGCCTGCCTGGCCGCATTTCCTGCTGCCGCCCGGTGTATTCTTGGGCAATCGGTCTGGAATTGGCGGAAGCTGGCCCATCAATTGGCCGAGGTGTCCCGAGAGATGCCTTCGGTTCGATGCGGCCTGGAAACAGCCTTACTTGATGCTCTGTGTCGCGAGATGGACGTTCCCATGTGGGCCTTGTGGGGTGGAGCGGATGTTCGGATTCGCGAAACCGATATTACCTTGCCGATTGGAGAGACCGAACAGGTCGTGTGCAAAGCCAAAGAGTGGTTTAGTCAAGGGTTCAGAGTGTTTAAAGTAAAGGTGGGACAGGAAGTTGATGCCGACATTCGAAGGATTGAGGCCGTGTATCGAGCTTTCCCTGAGGCCTCATTTGTGGTTGATGCCAATCAGGGGTTTACCGTCTCCGAGGCTCTTCAGTTCATCGAGTCGTTACGTCGATTGGGCATTCCTGTATTGTTGCTCGAGCAGCCCGTCCATCGGGATAACCGGGAAGGGCTGGCCTCTGTTCACCGGAATAGTCCGTTTCCCATCGCGGCGGATGAATCGGTTCGATCACTTCAAGACGCGGAACTGTTAATTCGAGAAAAGGCCGTGGACGTGATGAATATTAAGATCACCAAATGCGGCGTGGTGGAATCAGGGGAGATTGCTCGTTTGGCAAAATCGTACGCTCTTAAATTGATGATCGGTGGAATGGTCGAAAGCCGGGTGGCCATGGGATGTTCTTTCAGTTTGGCCTTGGGTCTCGGAGGATTTGAGTTTTTGGATCTGGACATGCCGCTTCTCTTATCAAGAGATCCGGTACAAGGCGGGTATGCTTATCAGGGATCGGCCTTGCGGCCATGGGAAGAATCCGGGCTTGGGATGGAGATGGGGGAAGAGCCCTTATCGGTAATCGCTGTTGGATAGAGGCGTTGAGTGAGTATGTCAGGAGCATTTTTACCTCTTGCTTGTGCACAGAAATCCCCTTTGTGCAGGCGGCCTCCAAATTGTTCACAGCTTTTCTGACAGGTAGCTTAGGAAACGTTTCTCTTCCGGTCGGACTCAGGACAAAGTTTGTTTTCCCCCTTCACATGTGCAGGTGTGATACTAATGTGGTTTCTGCATGCAATCCTGCCTTGCTTGCCAGAATTCCGATTGAGTGGGTAGGATCATTTAATGGCCGGAACGAAGTTATTGGCTTAACCAGGATGGTGATTGATGGGAATGGGTAACCGAATGATGGGATGGAGTAAAAGCCTCGGAATTGTGTGGCTGGTGTGGTTCGTCTGTACGGGGACGGTGTTTGGTCAGGATCTGGCCTCCTTTGAGCAACGTGTGACCCGGCATACGTTGAAGAACGGGTGGACCTTCATAATTGTGGAACGTCCGGTGGCCCCTGTCTTTGCGTTCATGACACGAGTCAATGTGGGATCGGCTCAGGAAATCATGGGGCAAACGGGACTGGCTCATATGTTTGAACATATGGCCTTTAAGGGAACTCCTCACATCGGGACGAGTGATTATGACGCAGAAAAGATTGCGTTAGCAGCATTGGAAGAAGCCTACCAGGGCTATCAAACAGAAAAGTTTGCTTCCGATCCTGATCCGGAGCGGGTGGATCGCCTGTATGCGGATTTTAAGAAGCGACAACAGGAGGCTTCGGCATATGTCGTGAAAAATGAGTTCGGCGATATCATTGAACGGGAGGGTGGGGTTGCATTAAATGCGTTCACCGGTGCGGATGTCACTGGGTATTTTTATGCTCTTCCGGCCAATAAAATCGAACTGTTTGCGTACTTAGAGTCCGAACGGTTTTTGCACCCGGTGTTTCGGGAGTTTTATGAAGAACGGGACGTGGTCATGGAAGAGCGTCGAATGCGCACGGAAAGCCAACCATTCGGTCGTTTGCTCGAACAATTTGTCGCGACGGCCTTTATGGCTCACCCGTATCATCATCCGGTAATCGGTTTTGCCAGCGATATTCAATCCTACACAATGACCGATGCGAAAAAGTTTTATGAGGCGCATTATGTGCCTACGAACTTGGTGACCGCGATCGTCGGGGATGTAAAAGCGGAGGCGGTGATTCCGATTCTCGAAAAATATTTTAATCGAATTCCTTCTACTCCCCCGCCCCCTCCGCTACGAATCGTGGAGCCCCGGTCCATCGCAGAAAAAATTGTGAAGCTGCAGGACCCTTCCCAACCGCTATACGTGGAAGGATATCATAAGCCACCCGTGACCCATGCTGATCAACCGGTGTACGATGCGATCGACGATATTTTAACGAATG
This sequence comes from Nitrospirales bacterium, assembly GCA_021604105.1. Lineage (GTDB taxonomy): Bacteria > Nitrospirota > Nitrospiria > Nitrospirales > UBA8639 > Nitrospira_E. Next base: position 13,143 of record BQIW01000023.1, read on the forward strand.
GGCGGACCTCTCGATTGTATCGATCGTTGATCCGGGACAAACGCATCGCGGTGTCGGTGGGAGCGTATGGTGCATATCCCGGGGACAAATACCCACACGTGTGGATGGCCTATGCTGTTCCTGGTCGGGGAGTGACGAATGACAAGGTACAACAGGCATTACGGGAAGAATTTGACCGGCTGAAAACGCAGGATGTCTCCGATGAGGAACTGGCACGATTTCGTACTCGTGCGAAAGCAGGGTTAATCCGGGCCTTGAATAATAACCTTGGTCTGGCCATGCACCTGACTGATTACCAGATGTTGTTTGGAGATTGGCGTGAATTATTCCGGTCCATTGATCGGTTCGATCAGGTGACGAAGGCCGATATTCGTCGGGTCGCCAACACGATGTTTCAACCTACGAACCGGATTGTGGGCATGATTGAGACGGTTTCTCCTTCCGGGGGTCTTCAACCAGTCACTTCAGGGGAGGGGCAATCATGAATCACAGTTTGTTTCGTCAGCATACGTGGTGTCGTGGGGGTCGATGGGCACTCCTAAACGTGGTATTGGTCGGCCTCATCATGTTCTGTGCACCCGTGTTGGTGCAGGCGCAGGTGACAAAAGTTGAAGAGTTGCAATTTCCACCCTTGCCGGAGCTGGTCATTCCTGAACCAGAACGCGTCATTCTGGATAATGGACTGGTGGTCTTGCTGATGGAAGACCATGAATTACCGCTGGTGGGGGTGTCAGCCATGATCAAGACCGGTTCTCGCTTGGACGACCGGGGAACCATTGGGTTGGCTTCCTTAACGGGAACCGTGCTTCGCACGGGGGGGACGAAAAATCTGAGCGGAGATGCCCTGGATGAGTTTTTGGAGGGGAAGGCCGCCGCGATTGAAACCCACATTGGGGATTCCTCCGGCACCGCCTCGATGGGTTCCCTTGCTGAAGATTTTCCTGAGGTGTTTAAAGTATTCGGAGACGTGTTGCGGTTTCCGGTGTTTGATCCCGAAAAGTTAAAGATTGTCAAAAATCAGATGATGGCCGGGATTTCCCGTCAGAACGATGACCCGGATGAGGTTACGTCACGAGAATATAAGAAGTTAATTTATGGGAAGGCATCCCCATATACCTGGGAGCCGACTTACGCCTCCGTGGGGTCTATCACGCGAGAGGATGTGATTCGGTGGCATGCGACGTACTTTCATCCCAATCGGATGATATTAGGGGTGAGTGGGGATTTTGAACCTGAAAAAACACTCGCGCTTATTCAATCCATTTTTGGTGACTGGCCCAAGGGGCCGGAGGTACAGGATGCTCCTGTCTTCATTCAGTCAACGGTTCCGGCTGGGGTGTTTTATGTTGAAAAAAACGATATGACCCAAGCCAAAATTGCCATGGGGCATTTGGGAATTCGTCGGGACGATCCTGATTATTATTCCTTGGTGATCGTCAATCAAATTCTTTCCGGGTCATTTGGCGCCAGATTATTTAATAACATCCGCTCCAAGCAAGGGCTGGCTTATGATGTGCACGGTGGCGTCGGATTGCAATGGGACTATCCCGGCATGGCCATCCTCTCGATGTCGACCAAAACGGAAACAACGGGGAAGGGGATTGATGCCTTAATCGCAGAGGCGCGGAACATGGTCGCTCTGCCTCCTACGGATGAAGAAGTGGCCAGCGCGAAAGCCAGTATTTTAAATTCCTTTGTCTTTTCTGTGGATTCTCCCACGAAAGTGCTTGGTAAATACATGACATATGAATATTATGGGTATCCATCGACCTGGCTCAGAGAATTTCGCCAGGGTATTGAAAAAGTCACCACGGCTGAAGTCCGAAGGGCTGCGCACAAACATTTGCGTCCGGAGGAGTTTGCGATTCTAGTGGTGGGACCTCGTGCCGGCACCAAACCGGCATTGGCTCGCTACGAGCAAATCCAGGAATTGGACATTCGTATTCCAGAGCCCTCTGCCGGAATGTAATGGTTGTCTGAATGTCGGTAGGATGGAACTGGTGTCCTCGTGCTGCGCTATACTGAATTCTTGAGGGTATGAGATGCCAGTACGCCGGTGGGTCACCATAGATGGTCTGGTCTTTTTCTGTGTCCTGCTCCTATACATCCTGACCTCGGGATGCCAAACCAATCCCTATACGCAACGTTCCCAGCTATTATTGATGCCGTCGGGGCAAATGAATCAGATGGGGGCTACCCAGTATAGTGAAATATTGCAGGATCCCAAGGTTGTCATTTCCAAAAGTCCCAGAGAGACCGAGCCCGTCAAACGTGTCGCGGCTCGTATTATTGAGGCGGCCAAACGTTCTAAGTATGGGGAAGTGGCGAAGCGGTTTGATTGGGAAGTGACGGTCATTAAGGATGACAACACCAAGAATGCCTGGGCTTTGCCGGGAGGGAAAATTGCGGTCTATACCGGGATTTTCCCCATGGCGAAAAATGAGGCCGGATTGGCGGCCATCATGGGGCATGAAGTCGTTCATGCACTGGCGGAACATGGAGCAGAGCGGATGAGCCAGGGATTGGTGGCCCAATTTGGAATGACCACCGCGGCGATTGTGCTTTCGACCCAAGGCCAAAATCCGGCATTAAATGATTTAGCCATGCAGGCGATGGGGCTTGGTGTGCAGACAGGAATTCTGTTACCGTTTAGCCGAAAACACGAATCGGAAGCTGATTATATCGGCCTCCTGCTGACGGGCGATGCGGGATACGATCCTCGGGAAGCAATTCATATTTGGGAACGGATGGCCGCGGCTTCCGATGGCGCTCCACCGGAATTTTTATCCACCCATCCAGCGCATGAAACCCGGATTGCCGATCTCACACAATGGATGCCTGAAGCCATGGATCTGTATGAAAAGGCTCTGAAGGCGCCCGTGGCGGATCTGCCACGCATTACCCCATCTCCTGCTCAACGTCCTCCACAACCGCAAAACGGGGCTCGTTTCCGTCACTAGGGAGGGTGAAAAGAGCCCGTATGGTCTTTAAAGCTTTCCGTCGCTTTCTGAGAATGGGGTTGATCGTCATTTAAGGCTAGCTATGATCGTCAGTCTCCGTCTTTTTTGGCCGATAGCCGTCGTCTGCGTGATGTTGGCCGGCTGTGGAAAAAGTGAGGCCGTGGTGGAAATCGCTCTTCATCCCACCAACCCCGACATTCTTTACCTCGCCACCAACGATTATATTTATAAGTCCCGGGACAGAGGGGTGACCTGGCAGATCATGTCTGCGGGTATGACCCATTCTCGCGTCATTGCTTTGGCTATTGATCCCCTGTTTCCGGCCAATGTTGTTGCCGGGACCAAAGGGGATGCGGTGTATAAAAGCTATGATGGTGGGCAACGATGGGTGTCCCGACGGACGGGATTGGACGATGTGACGATTTCCTCGGTGGTCCACCAATTGGTGTTTGCTCCGGGATCCAGTGCCCATATCTTTGCCGCCACCTCATTAGGGGTATTTGAATCAGACGATGGGGGAGAAACCTGGAGTAAGCGGATGGAGGGCATGAAAGAGGTGCTTATGGTGTTGACGCTTGACTGCGATCCCCGGCAGCCTCAAACGCTCTATGCCGGAACCAGTGGGGGAGTCTATAAATCCATTGATGGGGCTCGCACCTGGAAAATGGTCAATAATGGGTTAGTGGGCTCTGACGTGCTGAAATCCTCACGGGCATTGGGCGTAACTCGAATTAAGGTTGACCCTCATGAATCCGATACGGTGTATACTGCGACTCTGAGTGGTCTGTATGTCACCAAGGATGGAGGGCAAGCCTGGACTCGCATTGGGGATACACTCTCCGATCAAATGTTGAGTGACCTCATTCTCGATCACACCCACCCCCATGTCGTGTATGTGACCAATCGTGACGGCGTCTTTAGAAGTGAAGATGGAGGAATAACCTGGGAAGCTCGAAGTGCGGGCTTGACGAATGTTAATATACGGGCACTAGCCATGAGCGCGGTTGATTCCGATGTGCTCTATGTGGGGACGAACGGAAAAGGACTGTTTCGGACCGGCGATCGTGGACAATCATGGGAGGCTGTGCCGCTGATTGTGGCCGAATCCCTTTGAGTTTTGTCTTGAATGGGGGATGATTTGATATCCTCCATCTTGAAGATTAAGATCTCCTTTCATAGGTAAATGATAGAGTCTTTTAGACTGATTTCTGGTGACGAGTAAGAAAGGTAACTGCCGTGGCTTTTTGGGATTCGAAGCAAGGACGAAATCGTGCGGATGCGGTCTGCTCTTTTTGTGGTCGGGCGAAACCTGGAGCAACCAATTTAATCCAGGCCCCGACGAAACAAGCCTGTTCGCAATGTCAGGCACCGGGGTCGGTATTGATTTGTGCGGATTGCATCCAACAGTGTTCAAAATTTTTATCAGGTCAACCGGAAGGTCCGTCTTCCGTTGAGCCGCCGGCAGGACCCCTGCCGACCCCTCCTGAAATTAAAGAGGTGCTTGATCAGTATGTGATAGGACAAGACCGTGCCAAAAAGGTTCTGTCGGTCGCCGTCCACAATCATTATAAACGTGTATTTAGTGGTAAAGATCTGCCAGATGTGGAATTAGAAAAAGGGAATGTGATGTTAATCGGGCCGACTGGAACCGGTAAGACTTTGCTGGCGAAGACCCTAGCCAAAATTTTGCATGTCCCCTTTGCCATCGCGGATGCCACTACGGTGACGGAAGCGGGATATGTGGGCGAGGATGTGGAAAATGTGGTTTTGAAGTTATTGCAGTCGTGTGATTTTAATATGGCCAGAGCACAAGTAGGCATTATTTATATTGATGAAATTGATAAGATCAGCCGGAAATCTGAAAGCGCCTCTATTACGAGGGATGTGTCCGGCGAAGGTGTCCAACAGGCGTTACTGAAATTGGTGGAAGGGACGTTATGCAATGTGCCTCCCAAGGGGGGCAGAAAACATCCTGAGCAGGAATTTCTCAGGGTGGATACACGGAACATCCTCTTTATCTGTGGCGGTGCGTTTGTGGGGGTGGAGGATATTATTGCTCAGCGGACCAATCAGAAACGAATGGGGTTTGGCGCGGTATCCTCCAATGGTGATACGTTGAATGCTGATCAATTGATGGGAAAACTCAAGCCGGAGGACCTGTTGAAATATGGACTCATCCCCGAATTTGTTGGCCGGTTTCCCATTCTGGCTTCTCTGAATGATTTGCGTGTGGAGGATTTGGTTCGGGTTCTGCAGGAACCGAAAAATGCCCTTCTGAAACAATATCAAGCATTATTTCAATTAGATGGAGTGCAGTTGGATTTCACTCCCGAGGCGGTTCAAGCCATTGCCACCAGGGCCTCGTCTATGAAAACCGGAGCCAGAGGATTGCGTTCTATTCTGGAGGAAGTCATGCTGGATTTGATGTATGATGTTCCCGCCCTGAAAAACATCAAGCAAGTGATTATTTCCGATGAAGCGATTGATGGCAAGGGTGCTCCTCAATTAATTTCCTGAAAAAAATGCTCGGAGGAATGGTTTCCTTGCCTGGGATTCTTGCATTCTTTTTCATTCTGACTTATGCTATTTAAAAGAAATTCATCACGACATTCGGGCCACGTGATGAATGTTTTAGTGACGGGCCCATCACTGATGTTGTTTTGCCAAGGAATCCGCAAGGAGTCTGATTGGAAGTTAGTCCTAAGTCGCCACCTGGTTTGCGTTCTCGGGCCGTTCCTTCCCTTCTCTTCTCTTCGAACCATGCAAAACAATATCGCATTTAGAAGGAGGGACCCCGATGGGTTCAAAGATCTATGTGGGTGGCCTGCCGTATTCTACGGCAGAACAAGAATTGGCTGACCTATTTGGGCAGCACGGCGCCGTGACGTCGGCTAAAATTATTACGGACAAGTACACCGGCCAGTCGCGAGGATTCGGTTTTGTCGAAATGGGCTCTGATGCTGAAGCCAAGGCCGCAATTGAGGCGCTGAATGGAACCGAAATGGGAGGGCGCACCCTGACGGTCAATGAAGCGAAGCCTCAAGCACCTCGAACCGGATTTGGTGGTGGCGGAAATCGTGGCGGTGGCGGAAACCGTGGTGGCGGTGGAGATCGTTGGTAGCTCCCTAAGTCACTAAAGGCTACTCCTTTTAATAGAAGCAGGGGATCCGGCAACGGGCCCCTGCTTTTTTTATACCTTGGGTAATGCTCAGGAAACAGTGTAGAATGCGGGAGTGATCGTTTGCCAATGATGGCTCGTCTGGAGTGTTGATGGGCATCACGGCCTTCATATTTCAATTGAAGAGAATGGAATATAATACACAATGAGTGATTCTTCAGAATTTTCTTCCTCCAAGGATTCTCCCCGGTCGGCTGGGTCCTCCTTCACGCAATCATCACGTCCGGGGAATTCTCCATTGGCGCTCATCGACCAATGTTTGGCATCTTTGCCTGAAGGCGACCACCGGATTCCTCTTCTCTACCAACTTCGACACGGGCTTGTTGAGCAAACGACGGCTTCTCAGCAACAGGAAGCCGACATGAAAAAACTTAAAGGAGTGCTTGAAAAACTGACAGCCCCGGCGAATCGAATCGGTACGCTATTGGATCAGCCGGAAAAGGGTGTGGCGAGAATCGTGGTTGGTGGGGCGGAATATTATGCCAATATCGATCCCAGGCTTGAGGAAGGCGATTTAAAGGTTGGTCATCAGATTCTAGTGAATGAGGCGTATGTCGTCATTCGGTCTCTTGGGTATGATCGGAGCGGCCCCATTGTAAAAGTTCGAGAGATATTAGGTGATGGACGTCTTCGCATTGACCAAGAGGTGGGCAGGCAAGGCACTCTTATTCAACGGGCGGATGATCTTGCCACTACGGATTTGAAAGTCGGGGATGAGATTCGATTGGACCCGACTCACCGGATTGCCATCGAACGATTAGAGAACCCCCAAGGCCAATCGCATCTTTTAGCGGAATTGCCAACTGTTCGTTGGGAGCATATCGGTGGACAGCAGGAAGCTATTCGAGCCATTCGCCGTTCAATAGAATATCCCCTTCTGCATGGGGAGTTGTTCTCACGGTATCAATTTCAGCAACCCAAGGGGTTCCTCCTGTATGGCCCACCGGGGTGCGGAAAGACTCTGATTGGCCAAGCTACGGCTGCAAGTCTTGGGCAACTCTTCGCGAAAGAACGTGACACGTTCTCGCCTTATATAGAAAAACAGGGGCAAGGCCCTGTCTCTCAACTTCCGTCGATTGAGGGTGGCGTGTTTCTGCATGTCAAAGGTCCCGAAGTTCTGAATATGTGGGTCGGGGAATCGGAACGTATTATCCGTGATTTATTTCTTCAAGCCCGGCAACACAGACAGGCGGGGAAGTTGCCATTTATCTTTATCGATGAGGCCGAATCCATTTTAGGGACGAGACGGGCGGTGCGGTCCTACAATGTCTCCAACACGCTGGTTCCGATGTTTTGTGCCGAACTCGACGGGATTGAAAGTCTTTCTCAAGTGGTGGTCATTCTGGCCTCCAATCGACCGGATATGATTGATCCGGCTGTACTGCGGCCTGGAAGAATCGATCGAAAAATTAAGGTGGGCCGACCTGGGCGGAATGATGTTGCCGAAATTTTGCGTGTCTATTTGGCGGCTGACCTGCCTTACGATATGAAGACACCTGCTAGCAGAGGACAACATGATGAGACTCCGGTGTCCCATATTATCGAGGGACTGCTGGAGGATCTTTTTCAGCGAAGCCAGGAGAATCGAGTGTTGGCCATTCGGTTGCGAAACGGACGGCGTGAGATACTCTACCGTCAAGATTTATTGAGTGGAGCGGTGTTGGCGGGAATCGTCCGGCGTGCAAAAGAACGGGCTATTGAGCGGGCGATTCAAGCAGACGATCAGAAATCCTCGGGCCTGAGCCTCAAGGATTTACTCATTGCCACCAATGAGGAGTTCAAGGAGAGTGAGATTTTCCCGCCTGATGATTCGGCTGAGGAATGGTTGAAACTCTTGGATTATCACCCGGATCAGGTTGTCGGAGTATCCTCTCTACAACCTGGAAAGGCTGGGGAAGAGCATCGGATCTCTCAGATTGTGTAAACCGCTCTTTCTAGCAAGCTCTATTCAATGAGACCTTCCCAGCTGAAAGATTTAGAACCTATGAATTCTATTCGCCTCTTTGGTATTGAGACCGAGTATGGAATTGCGCGGGAAGATGTCGAGACCGCCGATCCTGTGGTGGAGTCCATGGAGTTGGTGCGGGCCTATCTTGACGGACATTTTACCCGCCGTTGGGATTATCGGGGCGAGCATCCCCATGAAGATCAACGAGGATTTCGTGTGGCCGAGTTAGCCCAGGATAAAGAAGAGGACCTGTTCGCCGAGCAGGATGCTCATCGACCTTTTTCCTTCCATGAAATGAAAAGCGACCTTGTCCTTCCCAATGGCGCACGATTTTATAATGACCACACCCATCCTGAATATTCCACCCCGGAATGCCGGTCTCTCAAGGATTTGGTCGCGCATGACCGGGCAGGCGAACGCATTCTTTGGATGGCGGCGCAACGCCGAAACCAAGCTCTGGGTGCCCCGATGGTTCAGCTGTATAAAAACAACACGGATTTTCATGGGCATAGTTATGGCTGCCATGATAATTATCTGGTCTCGCGTGCGCTCAAATTTGAGAATTTGGCTCGTGGGCTCATGCCTTTTCTGGTCAGTAGGCAATTAATCGCCGGCGCAGGTAAGGTTGGTCGGGAAGCGCAAGAGCGCGGGTTTGAGCCTGGCGGGTTTCAACTGTCCCAACGCGCAGATTTTATGGAGGCCGAGTTGGGGGTGGATACCATGCATAACCGACCCATCCTCAATACGCGAGACGAACCGCATGCGAATCGTGAGCGATATCGGCGCCTCCATCTGATCGTGGGCGATGCCAACATGTGTGAATATGCCACGGCCTTGAAGATAGGCACGACACGGGTGGTGTTGGATATGATTGCCGGAGGGATGCTTCCGCCATGTGAGCTGGATTCCCCGGTGCAGGCGATTCAGGCGCTATCTCGTGATCCTGAATTGAGCACACTTGTGAAACGGCAGTCTACCGGCATGATTTCCGGGGTGGATATTCAACGGGAGTATTTGAATTTGGCCAGGAAATTTTTTATTGAGATGGATGAGGAGACGACCTGGATTCTTCGCGAATGGGAGCAGGTCTTAGATTTTCTCGAGGGGGATCGATGGCAGCTTGTGGGAAAAATCGATTGGGTGACCAAATTATGGTTGCTCGAAACCTTTAGTCAGGCCGAACGCATTGGTTGGGACGATCCTTGGTTAGCCAGCCTGGATCTGGAATACCATAACCTGGATCCTGAGCGGGGTCTGTTTTTGGGATTGGAAGCCGAAGGGCGGACTACCCGGCTATCTCAGGAGCAAGAGATTCAGGTAGCCTTGAAGCATGGGCCACTCGATACGCGTGGAGGTCTCAGGGGGTTGTGTGTGCAACGATTTGGGCAAGACATTACGTCGATGCAATGGGAAGGAATTCATTTTCGGGGCTCAAACGGGGGGCTGCATCTTGACCTGATGGATCGCCTTGATCCGGTTTCGGTTGCCCAATGCCGGTCTGTGATTGAGCGGGCCGAGACCCCAGCTGATATGATGGAATCAATGGTATTAAAAAATAGCTCATGTGGAGGATGAGATTTATGTCAAACGAATATGAATATGTTCAAGCCGGTGGAGGTCTTGAACGAAAAGAGCGTCCAATCGATCCCGTCTCTAAACCATCAGGACCCGGTGGTCAGGAATCAGGTCCTAAGCGCCCGGAAACGGACTCACCATCACGGGATAATCTCATGAAGCGCATGCGCAAGGTGGATCCCAAGCAGGCTGAAAAATATCGCCAGCGGACCGGGGAATAAAGATGATGGGACAACAGGGGGACTTCCTTCAGGTTCTGCGAGAACGTGGCTATGCTGTCGAAGACTTTCGACCGCCGTTCGCTGGCGGTACGCCATCAGGTCACACTGAGGTTACAGCCGGGACGACGGTCTTTGCTATCAAGTATGCCGACGGGGTCCTCGTGGCGGGTGACCGGCGGGCAACGGCTGGAAATGTCGTGATGTATGATCGCACTGATAAGGTTTTGGAGTTGGATCGGTTTTCCGTCTTAGCTATTGCGGGTGTCCCTGCGACTGCTTTTGAAATGGCCAGAATATTAGAGCATTCCTTTAAATATTACCGGAGAAGCCAATTGCAGGATTTGAGTTTTGAGGGAAAGTTGCGAGCCCTATCAACCTTGCTGAAAAATAATGCCCCTGCCGCGTTGGCTGGAACCGGAACCGTGGCGCCAATTTTTGCAGGATATGACCAACTTGAAGGATGTGGAAAAATCTTTTTCTATGACATTTTAGGAGCTGAATTCGAGGCGGTGGAATATGCTGTCTCTGGATCCGGGTCTTCCACGATTCGGGGCATTTTGTTTTACATGAATCGATGGGGGAATGGCCCGGTGGCCGGCATGAATGAAGAGGAAGCCTTGACGTTCGTGCTTCGGCTGATGACCAGTGCGGCGGAGTTTGATTCCGCCACAGGTGGAGTAGATGCTCAGGCTCAACTCTATCCCATCGTGAAACGCATTTCAGCGGAAGGGGTCAGAGCCATTCCTGCGGAACGGTTGAAATCACTGTTTTCTGAAAAGGTGCTGAATTATGTATGAAGAACCCTATCGATGGATTGAAGCCGTCGCCAATCGGCGGCAATACCTGGATGATCAATTCACACAAGGCAATCCGTTAGTTGCCGTCTCCTTTACGCAGGGAATTCTGTTGCTGTCCTTCAATCGGGGTACGGATAAAATCTATGAAATTTACGATCGCATTGCACTCGGTGGCATGGGGCATCCTGCAGATCTGGAAAAGTTACGGTATGCCTTATTGGATATGGCCCACGTGGAAGGGTTCCAACGGTCTCCGACGGATGTGACCGCTTCCCGTCTGATGAAAAATGGTCTGGCTCCTGTCATCAAGGAAGCTTTTGAAGAAATTTTTAAGGCACCGTATATAGCCAAAATTCTCCTGGCGGAAGTCGGGGTTTCTCAGGAACGGGACCGCCTGTTCAGCATCAATTATGATGGTATGTTTGAAGAGCAACGCGAATTCGGTTTGCTGGCGGCTTCCACCTTGATCCGTGGTCTGCTCACTCAGGAATGGAAAAGCCATAGTCCCCTGTCTTCCTTGCCGTCGGCTGTGGAGGTGAGTCTCCGTTTGTGGGGGATCGCAAGTCTTCTTCAAATGGCAACTCCCTCTCCGGATGCAGAGGAGGCAGGAACCACCTCTCCACCAGCCACTTCGCTGTCCACCCTTCCAGACGATGAGGCAATCGCTTCACGAATTCGTGAGACACTTTCCAAAGAAACATTGGAATGTGTTTTATTGGATCGGGAAAGCGGGAAGATGGAAACCTATCGGACTCTCAGTCACTCGGAACTACAGCCCTTTATTCCCTCCGTGTTCCAACCTGCCATCTAAGTTCAGGCAGAGCGAGGTCGCTATGCATAATCGAATCTTCGGTATTGAAACCGAATATGGCCTGCTCATCAAGGCCGATCAGCCCAACGTGTCTTCTCCTTGGATTGCACACCGAATAATTGAACATTTATTTGGCCAGAAAAAACACGGCGTCATTGACTGGCATTATCGTGGGCATGATGAGCCGCCAGGCAATGGCGGCTTTCTACTGAATGCAGGCCGGATGTATGTCGATATGGGACATCTTGAATATGCCTCACCGGAATGCCATTCGCTGTGGGATTTAGTGGCTATGGATCGCGCCGGAGATTGGCTGTTGCAGGACTGTCTGGGAGAGCTTGGGCTTTCAGAACTGGTGTCGATCATTAAAAATAATATTGACCATGAGACAGATGCGACATTTGGTTGTCATGAAAACTACCTGGTCACGCGAGACTTTCCGTTTACCTATCAAGGGTTGGGGATGCTCATGCCGTTTCTGGTGACTCGCCAGGTTTTTACCGGTGCCGGTCGCATCGGGAAGGCGCGTTCCGTGGACGGCTGGATTGGCTTGGACGATATTGAAAAACGTGGGGGGGACCGATCACGAAAATCAACTGAAGAGGCGGTGGTCTATCAAATTTCCCAGCGTCCGGATTATATCGTTAACGACTTTTTTGAATGGGTTCAGCATAACCGGGCTATTGTGAATACCCGGGATGAACCCCTGGCCGATCCGGAACGATTCCGGCGGTTGCACTTACTCATGGGCGATTCGAATATGGCAGAGGAAGCGACTCTCCTGAAAATGGGGACGACCGGATTGGTGCTGCAATTGATCGAAGAAGGGCACGCACCGCATGGATTGGATTTCGATGATCCTGTCCAGGTCCTGCGAGCCATCTCCCGCGACCCTCAGCAAAAATGGATGGTTACACTCTCAACCGGCCGGCACCTTTCAGCCTTGGATATTCAAGAGCAGTTTTGTGAATCCGCCGCCAAACGCTTTTCAGGGCAGGATGAGGAAACCGATTGGGTACTGACCCACTGGGAAGCGGTGGTGAATGATTTACGAAAGGGTTATCAAGCGGTGGTCGGCCGGGTTGATTGGGCCTCCAAGCTCTGGTTGTTGGAAAACTTTCGAAAAGCGGAGAAGTTGGAGTGGAGCGATCCCTGGTTGAAAAGCCTGGATTTGGAATATCACAATGTCGATCCCCAGGCAGGTCTGTACCATGGTATGACCGAAGAAGGAGATGCGCCGCGCTACACGACTAATGACTTGGTTGAGTTGGCAAAAGGTCAACCGCCACGAAATACCCGTGCGTTTGGGCGATCGGAAATCATCCGGCATGTCCTCAAGCTAGGCTGGGCTGATTTTTTAGACCCAGCGACCGGCCGTCATGATCCTCGTCAACCACCCTATATCATCAATTGGTCGGCCTTGAAAGTTCAGGGCTGCCCGGCCTTAGTCATGGCCGATCCCTTTCGCAGCTATGTGAAGGAAAGCCGGGACTATTGCGCGGAAGGATCTCCCTCACCTTAATCTGATTCCCTCTCAAAACAGGATACCTGGTCCTCAGTGGAGCGAATTTACCTGGTGATTGGGGCTGTTTTGATCTTTTCGCTCCTTTACTCACTTTTTTTCAAGTGGTAATTTAAAGTTCAAAGGGTAGGCTAGGGAAATGATGGTCCAAGGTGTGCCGACAATTATTGTCAAATAAAATCAGCTTTGGACTTATTAAAATTCCCGGATGGGAATTCCTGGTTATAAAAATGGATTGCCTGGCGCCTCATGTTTTCGTGGTTCCGCGGTGGTTGGCTGTGTCTAATCTTGGGGTTCTGGTGCATGATGTTCTCTCTTTTAAAAGATGTATCCGAATTATGGGAATTTTATTAAAGGTTTTTAAGTAGGTTTGCCGATGATGGGCTTGGCTCATCTTTTGCTTTTCATTTCATACAAAAGCGGCGTGGTTGAGTCATTTTTCTGGCGAGGTTGATCAGGACATGCATGATGTGAATCAATTCAGGGCCATTAATGATACACTCTTTCATGAAGTCAAGAACAAAACGGAGATACATTCGTTTTTTGTTTTTATGCGTAGAGATTTAATATGAAGGGTTGGTCTGTCGATAAAAAGAGTGGGGCGAATTTTCAGAATTAGGTCGATATTCATCTTGATGAAGCCTAGAATGACCACGTTTTGACAGCAATCGAGGTTTCATTGTATTCCGATTGAATCTGGTGTCTGTCATGCACAGACACCAGATTCGATCAACGTTCAGTAAAGCCAGTCTCGGTGCGGAAAAAATCCTAACTTTCACCTTTTGGCGCCTTGGGGAGCCGCGGTGTTAGGACTGTATATCCCTCCCTGCACTCAAATCGGCATAGTCTCGATTTGAGGAAGTTCATTGGTGTCTTGCTGGGCTTTCTTCCGTATCAGTAAGTGTATCCAAAACATTTCAACGCTTGAGTTCTATACGGTATGGGATAACTGGTTCCTTTCGCTAATTTGGCCTACCTTGATTGGGTTCTGTTCTCTGTACGGGTAGGTGGTATTTCGGGAGCTGGCTCAATGGCTTTGACACTCAAGCCTGCATCTCATTGGGAAATCTTCATCTGAATTCGTGGAGTAGGGGCCCAATTTGTTCCAATGTTCAAAATTTCATTTCGAAACAATCCTCAACATGAAAATTAGCTTAGTCCTCTTTATTTCGGTCTGTTTATTCACGGTGTCTTGCACCTATAAAAAAGAGGCAGATAGCGTCGATACCCATAAGGTGATTTATCCTATCTTACAAGACGTCACCTATACCCACAAATATGTCGCCCAAATTCAGTCTGTGGGGTATGTAGAGATAAGAAGCAAAATTAGAGGGTATATTGAAAAAATTTATGTAGACGAAGGGCGGCCGGTTAAGAAAGGCCAGTTGCTGTTTGCTCTCAGCTCTAGTGTATTTGAAAAAGAATTGCAAAAAGCCAATGCCGCTTATAAAAGTGCGGAAGCAGATTTGAAGGTAGCTGAAGTTGAACTAGCCAATGTGACTATCCTGGTAGAAAAAAATATTGTTTCTGAATCGGAGCTTCATGTCATTCAAGCCAAGGTCGATGCCTTGAAGGCCGACGTGGAAGAGGCTGTGGCCAATAAAGAGCAGGTGGCCTTAAATCTTTCATTTTCAAAAATTCGAGCACCCCATGATGGTTTCATCAATCGTATTCCGAATAAAGTCGGAAGTTTAATAGAAGAAGGAGATATGTTGACCTCCCTTTCCGATAACCGGGAGGTATTTGTTTATTTTCATCTATCAGAAATCGATTACCTCAACTATCTTGCTACGGGAGAACAAGAGGCCAGCGTTGTGGGTTTGGAGCTTGCCAACAATGTTCTGTATGGTCACGAAGGACGAATAGAGATGATTGAAAGTGAATTCGACCGTTCTACAGGTAATATCGCTTTGCGAGCAAGGTTTCCCAATCCTGACGGACTGTTAAAGCAAGGGGCACATGGTAAGGCCATTGTCAATGAAACTCTTAAAAATGCATTGGTTATCCCACAAAAATCAACGTTTGAAATTCAAGACAAGTTGTATGTGTACGTCGTCAATAAGGATAACGTGTTGGAGCAAAGAAATATTGTCGCTCAAATGCGGTTGCCAAAATATTATGTAGTGGAGTCCGGTTTGTCCAAAGACGAACAGATCCTCTTCGAGGGTGTGGAGAATGTCATGAATGGAGACCAAGTGCACCCGGTTCACGTCAAAATTGCCAGGGCGATGATGTGAGTTCGTCCGGACTTCAAAAGAACTAGATCCAGATGACAACGATATTTATTCATCGTCCGGTGCTCTCCATTGTCATTTCTCTTTTAATTACCTTGCTGGGCATATTGTCCTTTACCCAACTCCCTGTCACCCAGTTTCCTGATATTACTCCTCCCGAGGTCAATGTCACGTCAAAATTTATCGGTGCAAATGCCGAAGCTGTGGTCAAGGCCGTTGTGACCCCGCTTGAACGAGCCATTAATGGTGTCGCCGGAATGACCTACATGTCGTCCGTTTCCGGCAATGATGGCACGAGCCTTATCCAGATTATTTTCAAGGCCGGGACCGACCCGGAAATTGCCGCTGTGAATGTTCAGAACAGAGTGGCTTCCGCCTTGGACGAGTTGCCTCCAGAGGCTATTAAATCGGGGGTGATTGTCGAGAAAGTCCAAAACAGTATGTTGTTGTATATCAACATACTCAGTTTGGATCCAACGATAGACGAAAAATTTCTGTACAATTTCACCGATATCAATGTCCTGAAGGAGCTAAAAAGGATAGATGGCGTTGGCTTTGCTGAAATTATGGGATCAAGGGAATATGCCATGCGTGTGTGGCTACGGCCCAATAGGTTAGTGATGTACAACATTTCAGCTCTTGAGGTCATCGAAAAATTACAGGCCCAAAATATAGAAGCTGCCCCGGGTAAAATTGGGGAAAGTTCAGGTAGGGTTAAGCATGCCCAGGCCCTTCAGTACGTGTTGAAATATACCGGTAAGCACAACACAAAGGAAGCCTATGAACAACTTGTCTTACGCAGTAACGATGATGGGGAAATTTTGCGGCTAAAGGACGTCGCCGATATTGAATTCGATTCACAGGATTATGATGTTCTCTCCAAAGAAAACGGACAGGCTTCTGCGGCTATTGTGTTAAAACAGCGCCCTGGCAGTAATGCCAAAGAGGTGATTGATTCGATTAAAGAAAAAATGGATGAAATTAAATCCACGTCTTTCCCTCCAGGCATGGATTATAATCTCAGTTATGATGTTTCTGAGTTTTTGGACGCGTCCATTAATCAAGTCTTGACCACCCTGCTTGAAGCTTTTTTTCTGGTATCCCTGGTGGTATTTGTTTTTTTGCAGAATGTCCGGCTCACCATCATTCCCATTCTGGCCGTGCCTGTATCGCTGGTCGGCACATTTTTTTTCATGCACATAATGGGTTTTTCCCTGAATCTCATCACGCTGTTTGCGTTGGTTCTTGCCATAGGTATTGTTGTCGATAACGCGATCGTGGTGATTGAAGCTGTTCATGCCAAGATGGAGCATTCAGGAATGGGAGCCCGAGAGGCAACGGAACAAGCTATGCATGAAATCAGCGGGGCCATTATTGCCATTACCCTGGTCATGTCCGCGGTGTTTTTGCCTGTGGCATTTTTGGAAGGCCCATCGGGAATTTTTTACAAACAGTTTTCGCTGAGCATGGCATGTTCTATTGTTCTCTCAGGGATAACCGCTCTCACACTGACCCCCGCCCTTTGTGCGGTATTTCTTAAAAATACCCATCACACGGAACACCCTCAATTTTCGAGACTGCAGAAAATATTCGATGGATTCAATCATTGGTACAACAATCTTTCGTCTGACTATAAAAACCTTATCAACGTCATTGCGACCAGGAGGATTGTGACTTTTGGAATATTGCTTTGTTTTTCGGTTGGCGCCGGTTTGATCGAGGCATTTGTTCCCTCGGGTTTTATCCCTAATGAAGATCAGGGAACGATCTACGCGAATGTCACCGCCCCGACAGGCGCGACTCTCGAACGCACGGAAAAAGTTGTGGATGAAGTGCAACGTATTGCATCAGATGTAAAGGACGTTGCTTCAGTCTCAAGCCTTGCCGGGTTCAGCATACTGTCCGAGGGCACGGGGTCCGTCTACGGAATGAACCTGATCAGTTTAAAAAGCTGGGAGGAACGAAAGGCCTCGGATAGGGAAATTATCGGGCTTCTTGAGGAAAAAACCAAACATATTAAAGATGCCAGCATCGAATTTTTTACCCCGCCACCTGTGCCGGGTTATGGGAATGCCAGCGGCTTTGAAATGCGGCTGTTGGACAAAACCGGTACGGGCACCATTGCAGAATTGCAGAAAGCGGCTGAGGACTTTGTCGATGAGCTCAACCAACGGCCGGAAATCGCCAATGCCTTTACCACATTCAATGCACGTTTTCCACAATTTCTGCTACATATTGATGGCGATAAGGCCGCTCAAAAGGGGGTCACTGCTGAGAATGCGATGAGGACCCTTCAAACGCTGATGGGCAGTGTCTATGCCACCAACTTCATCCGTTTCGGTCAGTTGTATAAAGTCATGGTGCAGGCGCTGCCCCAATATCGCGCTCAACCTGAAGATTTGATGAAGTTATATGTCAAAAACGACAAAGGGGAAATGGTTCATTTTTCCTCTTTTCTTCGCGTGGAAAAAATTTATGGTCCTGAACAGGTGACGCGGTACAACATGTACCCTTCAGCCATGATTAATGGACAGCCTGCAAATGGGTACAGCAGCGGGCAGGCTATTGCGGCAATTAAAGAGGTGGCTGCCAGGAAATTGCCAAAAGGTTTTGGGTACGATTGGGCAGGGTCGTCTCGAGATCAGGCTTACATGGGTAATCAGGCCATATATATTTTTCTGATTTGCCTGTTATTCGTGTATTTACTCCTTGCCGCACAATATGAAAGTTTTCTTTTGCCCATGCCGGTTATTCTTTCACTGCCCATTGGTATTTTCGGTGCATTGTTTTTTCTGTGGATTATGGGTTTGGAAAACAATATCTACGCTCAAATCGCCATGATCATGTTAATAGGCATTCTGGGAAAAAATGCCATTCTGATAATTGAATTCGCCATATTACAACAAAAGCTCGGCAAAACACCGGTTGAAGCAGCGATTGAAGGGGCTGCAATTCGTTTGCGCCCGATTTTGATGACATCTTTTGCCTTTATTGCCGGGCTTCTTCCTTTAATGTTTGCTTCGGGGGCAGGGGAGATTGGGAACAATACCATTGGCTCGGCTGCGGCAGGAGGTATGATTTTTGGGACAATTTTCGGAGTGATTCTTATCCCCGGTTTATATGTGGTTTTTGCCAGGATCGGAGAGACACAAGATAGTGACAACAGACCACAAAAAATGGAGGCTTTCCGTTTGAGTTTCAAGTCTCGTTTTAAGCTGTCACGCAGCCTAACGAAACTCCAATAGTTTCTGATTCGTCAATGAGCCGCATTGAATGCCGTAAGGTGTTATCAGCCCTTTCTTCATACGCAACGAAAAATACAATGTCTTCCATCATTATCCTATTCTTCCTGTTGGTTAGCTTTAGTGGTTGTACAGGCCTAAATACCGACATAGCCATTGTGGAAAATGACATTCCTGAGAGTTTTAAAAATACAGAAGATACCACTAACATTGCTGACATTCAGTGGAGAGATTACTTTGTCGATCCACTTCTGCATAAATTAATTGATACTGCCATTGAAAATAACATTGATTTGCAAATGGCTTTACAGCGAATTGAAATTTCGCGATCAAGTGTGAGAGCGGCAACCGGTGCCCTGATGCCAACGATGGGTTTGGGTGTTGGAACCGCGATTCGTAGATACGGACGGTACACCATGGACGGGGCTGGTAACTCGACGACTGACATTACTCCCGGTCATACCGTTCCGACTAATTTGCCCGATCTCTTTTTGGGATTACAGTCATCGTGGGAAGTCGATATTTGGGGCAAGTTGCAAAATCGGCGCAGTTCCGCCATGGCGAAATTTCTTGCAAGTATTGAAGGGACGAGCTTTGTGGTGTCAAATCTAGTTTCAGATGTGGCGATTTATTATAACGAATTGAGGGCATTGGACAATGAATTGGACATCATCAGGGAAACCATCCGTACGCAACAGGAATCCCTGGAGGTGATTCAAGTGCAGAAGGAAGCCGGCAGGGCAACAGAATTAGCCGTGGAACTCTTCAAGGCGCAAGTGCTCAATACCCGTATATTGGAAAAAGAGGTCCTTCAACGAATAACCGTAACTGAAAATCACATTAACTTTCTGTTAGGACGCTATCCTCAGCCAATTGAACGAACACAAGGTCAATTCTTTCAAGGAATTCCGCATGAAATTTC
The DNA here is from genome assembly GCA_021604105.1 of Nitrospirales bacterium. Classification (GTDB taxonomy): domain Bacteria; phylum Nitrospirota; class Nitrospiria; order Nitrospirales; family UBA8639; genus Nitrospira_E. The sequence continues at coordinate 32,553 of BQIW01000023.1, forward strand.
ATCCGGCGTTCCTTCAGAATTATTGGCTAATCGTCCTGATGTTCGTGAAGCGGAACTTCAGATCAAGGCCAGCAAGTTTGATTTGAAAGTGGCTAAAGCTGCTTTTTTCCCAAGCTTTAACATAACGGCAAGCTTTGGATTTCAAGCATTTAATCCAGACTTTTTATTTGTTGCTCCTGCCTCAATTGCCTATACCGCAGTGGGAAATTTGGTGGCACCGCTCATTAATAGGAATGCCTTGGAAGCACAGTTCCACAATGCAGAGGCCAATCAGTTGACTGCCATGTATCACTATCAAAAAACAATTTTAAACGCCTATGTCGAAGTGGCCAATGAACTCTCTAATATTAAAAATTTACAAAAAATCAATTCTCTGAAAATACAACAGAACAGAGTTCTCCAACAGTCTGTTGAAACCTCACATTTACTCTATAAATATGGCAGGGCAAGTTATCTGGAGGTGCTCATTGCCCAAAAAAATGCCTTACAATCCAATCTTGAATTAATCGGTTTTGCCAAACAGTTACGGATAGCGAAAGTGAAAATTTACAAGGCATTAGGAGGAGGGTGGAAAAAAGAATCATAATTTCTGAAGTTTACCTTGGATGCAGTGGGGCGGTGAACAAGAGGCAGGGGTCGGGATCTATTTTGCAGGATTACTCGTAGTTTGGACTGAATCTTGTCTTATAAGAAAAGTGAATATTTTTTACCTATGGTACTTATAGCTTCAAGAGCCCCAAAGGGGGGCCAATATTCACTATGGTGGGAGATCTTTACGGATATGATAAAGAGGAATTCTAGATTTTCTTCCTATACGGCGATCTCGCTTTAAACTTTGATTGAATTTAATCTCCTAGGTTTCTTGTATTATGACTTCCGCGTTTGGATTCAAATTTGAAATAAATTGAAGCAAACACCATTTTTCAATAATTTTCAATTCGGAAAATAACAACATGAGAGTGCAAACGGGCATATTGGGGGCTTTGTGTGCGGTTGTGATCTTCACGGGGTTGGCTTTTGGCGACCTTTTTGAGGTTAAGGAAACCGTGGAAGAGGCCATTTGCAAAAAATTGGCCATGGATTACGCGAACGATTCACGCTCCCTGTCTGTACAAGACATCGCGCACCTACAAATCTGTCTTGCTCAAACATTACGGGAGACCGCCTCACCAGTAATATCAAAAAAATTTGATAGAGAATCTCTTGGCTCATCGACAGGTATTATAGATACTACACTCCCGACGCCCCCAACCGCTCCAATACCCCCAAGGTCCCTAAAGGTTCAGTAAGGAGTGTCTTGTGCCACTTTGTCCCGTCCCAATTAGCAAGATACAGAAAATAGCCTAATAGAAATATATGGTACGATTCCTCATTTTGGCTGTCGGTGGTTCCCTCGGAGGGAGGTCTGTTCAGTCCTTATTTCGAACGGGGTTTCCTACTGTATGGGGGAATGGCATACGAATCAGCACGAAGCTCCGGCCGGACCCTTGAACCATCATAGATCTCTTGGCCGGTTTTGGGATGTGCTTAGAGTCGTGATTTGTAACCACCGTCTTTATCGTAGTATCTGAGGGGATGTTCTCGAATCTGATCAGGTACAGGTTGCGGCTTTCTCTCCTTGCCTTCCATATCCGGTCAATAGCGTGTTGACCATTTCATAAAAGACACTCACGGCAACAAGGATCGTATCGTCGCAGAATTCGTAATCCGGCTGATGGAGGCCTGGTGCGTGCTCACCAATCCCGATGCCAAAATGGAGGATGGGGCAAATATCAGAAAAATGCCCAAAGTCCTCAGACCAGCGGAATGGTTTGGAAATTTCAATGCCCATAATTCCCGTATTCAGACACACGCGCTCCAAGGTGTCAACCAAGGCATCATCATTAATGGTTGCCGGAAAATCCGCCACCCACTCGACTTCTGCAAAAAGCAGTTCGGCCGCGGCACAATCGCGAACACACTGTTCGGCTTCGCGTCGCAAGGTTTGAAGGCTCGCCGCAGAAGCTGCACGAAGCGTGGCACACACGGTTGCTTCTCCGGGTGTGAGCCCAAACGACATGAGCCCCAGCTGCACATGAGTCGGCGTGAGCATACAATAGGGATTGTCCGTGACCCTGTTCAATAGGGGAAGCTCAGCCAGCAGCTTTCCTACCGCATTGGCAGGAGATCGAGCGTGTTCCGGCTCGGCTGCGTGGGACGCCTGACCAAGGAGGTGCACTTTCATCCCGACAGATGCACTGGCAAACGTCCCGCGTCGATATACGATATGTCCCATGGGAAAACCTGGAAGATTATGCAGGGTGATCGCGCAGTCCGGCCGGAACTTCTCAAAACTCGGGTCATCGATGATTGCCCGTGCGCCTGTGCCTGTTTCCTCAGCGGGCTGAAACAGGAGCACCACTCGTCCACAGGTTGGTGGGGTGCGGTGAAACAGGGGGGCCAAACCTGCCACGATGGCCATATGTCCGTCATGCCCGCATCGGTGGGCGATGTTTGCTTCTGGGGCGAGCCATTGGTCCTTGCCTGCTTCTTCCACAGGCAGTCCATCAAGTTCACATCGTATCATCAGGGTCGGCCCAGGATGTTGGCCCTCATAGATCGCTGCGATCCCATAACCACCGAGGTGGGTCAACAGTTTGTCCGGGGCATAAGAATGTAAGAAATTTATGATGAGTGTTGACGTCATGACCTCTGCTCCGGCCACTTCCGGGCAAGCCGCAAGGGAGCCACGGAGGGTGACCAAAATGCCTTCAAGTATGTAGTCCTCCCTAATGTTCTGCATGTATTGATTCTATGCTGGAAGGGTTTCTCTGTACATCGCGTAGATCACTTGCATTCGAAGATGAGGCCGAACAGGGACTTGTCGGTCCAATGTTTTTTATCTGTATACGATCAGAACAGGGCATGTCATGGAGCACAGTTAGTGCGGTGATTCACTTTGCAAGGCCCAAATGAGCACGGAAATAGTCGATGGCTTTTTCCAGGCCTTGTTCCAAAGTAATCCGAGGTTCCCACTTGAGCAGAGTGGTGGCCTTTTCGATATTGGGTCGGCGTACTTTAGGGTCATCGATCGGAAGGGGGTGTTGCGTTATCGTACTCGATGAGTTGGTGAGTTTGATCACTGTTTTGGCAATGTCCATGACGGTGAGTTCTTGTGGATTGCCGATATTAACAGGGTCGTGTATGGATCCGAGGTTGGCCAGGGTTTTTCCGAAACGAACCGAATCTTGAACATCCTGATTTTTTCGAAATTCGTCCGGCGGGGCCTGCAGAAGCGACAGGATTCCCGCGACAAGATCATCGACGTAACAAAAGCTGCGGGTTTGTGACCCATCACCATATACAGTTAACGGATGCCCTTGTAAGGCTTGCACGATAAAGTTGGACACCACCCGCCCATCTTTTGGGCGCATCCGTGGGCCATAGGTGTTGAAAATTCTAACGATTCTTGTATCGAGGCTATGAAAGCGATGGTAGGCGGTGGTTAAGGCTTCGGCAAATCGTTTCGCTTCGTCGTAAACGCCTCTGGGGCTAATGGGGTTGACGTTGCCCCAATAGGATTCAGGCTGTGGATTGACCAGTGGATCCCCATAAACTTCGGATGTGCTGGCCAGGAGAAATCGCGCCTGTTTCGCCTTGGCTAAGCCCAAGGCTTTATGTGTGCCTAACGCGCCGACTTTCATGGTGGCGATGGGAAATTCCAGATAGTCCTGCGGGCTCGCCGGTGATGCAAAATGCATGACGGCATCGACTGGTCCGTCGACATGAAGATAATCGCAGACATTGTAATGGATAAACGAGAACTTGGGATGCCCCATGAGTGCCCCAATATTCTCTGTACGTCCGGTAAGGAGATTGTCCAGGCAGATGACTGTATGTCCTTGATGAATAAGTGTTTCACATAAATGACTTCCTAAAAACCCTGCTCCGCCCGTTAAGAATACCCGCATGCCGTTTCTCCTTCTATTTCTATCAATTCCGTGGTAATTTTTGAATGGACGGTAGATCTTGTCCAGGGTCGTAAAGGTATAAGATAATAGGGGTGATGTCTATGTCATTTTTAAATAATTCTCTGTATTCTTTTCCACTAAGTCGTCGGGCTATTTTCAAGCTTGGGGGTCTGGCTACACTCGGCCTTGGACTCCCCGGATGCGATCTGGGGTCGATGTTTGCGGTTCCTCCACGGGAGACGACATATTTTACCCCCAACGATAAATTTTATACCGTAAATTTCATGGATGCTTCCTACAATTTTACCCGCGACTTGGATGTGGAGCAATGGAAAATGGTGGTTAAAGGCGCTGTGGAACGTCCTGTGGTGATGAAATGGCGTGACCTGCTCAATCGAGAATCATTTGATCAGGCTGTGACGCTCATGTGCATTGACACCCTTCCAGGTGGGAGTAGTTTGGGGACCGCTATGTGGAGGGGGATTTCCCTTAAAAAACTTTTGCAAGACATCGGAGCCGATGAAGACACCGCCCGGGATGTGATTTTTCGAGCAGCTGACGGGTATTCCGACAGTATTCCATTTGCCAGAGCCATGGAAGATGATGTCATGTTGGCTTATTTGATGAATGGGGAAAAACTTCCTAAGGACCACGGCTTTCCGGTTCGTCTGGTTGTTCCGGGTCTTTACGGGATTAAAAATGTGAAATGGATTACGGAAATCGAAGTCTATAACGGGGATTACCTGGGCTACTGGCAAAAAAAAGGTTGGACGGATGATGGGACCATTCATATTTTTTCCCGCATAGATAGCCCAGGGCATTATCAGTCGTTACAAGGCGCTCACCAGCGGTTGCGCGGTATTGCCTATGGGGGACCTGAGAGTATCAGTGAAGTCCAACTGAGTTTTGATCAGGAGAAAACCTGGATGTCTGCCGAAATCGAACCACCGTTATCTCCTTTAACATGGGTGATCTGGAATTATGATTGGAGTCCGCCAAAGCCTGGGAAACACATGGTGTCTGTCAGGGCTATCGATACGAAGGGAAAGATCCAAACCTCGGAAATCACGAGACCACAACCGGCTGGAGCGACGGGATTGCATTCCATTGTTCTAGATGTGCTGAACGCTTAAAGCGGGTTTTTAGGCTTTTTAGCCGTCGTGCGAATAGAGAGCTCCTGTAGTTGTTCTGATGTGACCGGGGAGGGGGCCTCAGTCATGAGGCATTGAGCCCTCTGTGTTTTTGGAAATGGGATAACGTCACGAATCGATTCCGTCTTGCCGAGTAACATCACCAACCGATCAAGTCCCAGCGCAATGCCTCCATGGGGTGGTGCCCCTGATTCCAAAGCATCTAGGAGAAATCCAAATTTTTCACGAGCCTCTGTTTTAGAGATGTTGAGTAAGTCAAAAACTTTTGACTGAACTTGTGGCGCATGAATTCGAATACTTCCTCCTCCTAACTCAAAGCCATTCAAAACCAGGTCATAGGCTTGCGTTCGAATTTGGAGAGGATTGGTTTCCAGAAGGGGCATATCTTCTGAGTGAGGGGCCGTAAAGGGGTGGTGCAGAGCGATATACCGTTTTGCGGTATCGTCAAATTCAAACATGGGAAAGTCTATGACCCACAGCGGTTCCCACCGGTTTCGATCAATCAATCCTAGCTCCTCTCCCAGCAGCAGGCGAAGGCGGCCTAAGACTTGATGGGCGATGGGCGCTTGATCTGCGACAAATATGAGCAGGTCCCCGGGTTTGGCTGAAGGAAGGGCTTCACGTAGGGTTTGGGGATTAAAGAATTTCGCGATCGAAGAATCCAGATTGCCCTCTTCGTTAATTTTGACCCAGGCAAGTCCCTTAGCACCAAATTCTTTTGCGGTATCGATAAGGTTGTCAATCCGGTTGCGAGTGAAGGCGTTGCCACCGGGAATGACGAGGGCTTTCACGATCCCTCCTCTTTCCACTTCGCTCTTGAAAACTTTAAAGTCACAAGTTGCGGCGAAATGACTCAGGTCCTGTAACTGAAGATCAAAGCGAAGATCTGGTTTGTCGGTACCATAGCGTCGCATGGCATCCTCATAGGATAGCCGAGGTAATGGGGTGGGGAGATTAATGTTCTTCGTCTCTTTAAAGAGACGTCTGACCATAAGTTCAATCAACTGCATGATATCTTCCTGCTCGACAAAAGACATTTCCACATCGATTTGTGTGAATTCTGGTTGGCGATCCAGCCGGAGGTCTTCATCACGAAAGCATCGGGCCAGTTGATAATAGCGATCCGTTCCTCCGATCATGAGAATCTGCTTGAAAAGTTGTGGCGATTGAGGTAGAGCAAAAAATTCACCTGGGTTGACGCGGCTCGGGACGAGATAATCTCGTGCGCCCTCCGGGGTGCTTTTTGTTAAAATCGGAGTTTCCACTTCTATGAATTGCTTGTCATGCAAGTATTGTCGTACGAGATGCGATACCTGACTGCGGAGTTGAAGGAGTTCTTGCATCCTTGGCCGTCGAAGGTCCAGGTAACGGTGCTTTAATCGAAGGGGCTCTGAGGTGGTGATAGTATCGTCAAGCGCAAAGGGAAGGGGTTTAGCTTCATTGAGAATGATAAGTGCTGTGGTTCGTATTTCTATGGCGCCGGTGGGGATGTGAGGGTTTGCTGATCCCTCAGGTCGTAGGGTCACCTTACCCGTGACGGTGACCACGTACTCATTGCGCAGACGATCTGCCAGTTGGTGCACCGCGGGCTCATGCTCTGAATCAAACACGATTTGTGTGAGTCCGTAGCGGTCGCGAAGATCAATAAATCTCACTCCGCCATGGTCCCGGCGGCTCGCCACCCAGCCTGACAAAGTCACGGTTTGGCCCACATGATCTAAGGAGAGTTCACCGCAATGATGTGATCGTTTCAACTGTGGGGTCCTTTCCAACACCTATCAGGTTTTGATGGGAAAATATGAAACCAAGGATACGGAATTACTCAAATCTTAAACTTAAATCGGCTATTTGATTGTATGTCTGGTCGGTGGTGGCGTGCCTTGCCGGTTGTGCCAGGAGTCCAATCTGTTTTTTTGCTCCTGGTGAAATTCTGGGTTCTTTGGGGAAGCTGAAACTGATTCCCAGGTCCCGATTTAAGAAATTTTCCCGTTTTTTTGCCTGGCCGATGAGATTCTGCTTGGCTGATCGTACGCATAGGCGATGGGGTGTTCTTGCTTCTGACGGTGTTGGGGGTTACCGGACGTGGCCGTGAAGGAACCGTAGGTCTGGATGGAGGAAAATTTTCTGTTTTCTTTATCATCGGACGAGTTGGGGCCCATGGTCGTGCTTGGCCGCTCTTCTCGCCTGGTAACGCAGTATACTTGCTTCTGACGGAATTCGTCGTTGCGGGGCGTGGCCGTAAAAGATTTGCGGGTCTCGATTCACGAGTGTTTTTCGTTCTCGTCTGATGGACAGCCGGACGTGGCGATTCAGGTGCAATGAGTAATTGGCGTAAATCGTTCGCTTCCTTATCTGTTAAATATCGCGTCTGGCCTGGAGGAAGGGTTCCAAGGTTCAGAGGACCAAATTGAACACGTTTTAACCGGATCACGGGATGACCGATTTGCTCAAACATTCGTTTAACCTGGTGTTTGCGTCCTTCATGGATGGTGATTTCCACCCAGGAATTTGCCGCCGCTTTTCCGGCCTTTTTTACTTTTGCCGGAGCTGTAGGCCCATCTTCCAGCATCAGTCCATGGCGGAGTTTTTGGATTTCAGGTTCTTCTAAAATTCCTTTAATTTTCACAAGATATGTTTTATGGACATGGTGTGCGGGGTGAAGGCAGGCTTGAGCAATATCACCGTTATTCGTGAGTAGAAGTAAGCCCTCACTATCATAGTCTAAACGTCCGACAGGGAATAGCCGTATGGAAGGTTTCGGGACCAAGGCTTTAATCGTGGGGCGACCCGCAGGATCATGCAAGGTGGAAATATATCCCAATGGCTTATTAAGCATGAGAAACATATCAGGAGGTTGGGATTTCAGATGGCGTCCTTCAACCTTAATGTGGTCAACCGCAGGATCAATTTTGGTCCCCAGCGTCATGACGGTTGCACCGTTGACGGTGACCAGCCCATGTTGGATCAGTTCCTCAGCCTTGCGTCTGGAAGCGACACCGGAACGGGCGATGATTTTTTGTAACCGGACTGTTTTTTCTGCCTGAGCCATATCTATTCCCATTCGATCGTTGCTGGCGGTTTTGAGCTAATGTCATACACTACACGGTTGATCCCTTGTACTTCATTGATAATCCGATTGGACATTTTGCCCAGCACCTCTGGTGGAATCACGCCCCAGTCCGCAGTCATGCCGTCCGTACTGGTGACGGCACGAATGGCGATCACGGATTCGTAGGTCCGTTGGTCGCCCATGACTCCCACGGTTTGGATTGGCAACAAGACAGCGAACGATTGCCAGATGATTCTTGATAGCCCAGCTCGTTCAATTTCGTCACGAACAATGGCATCCGCCTCACGAAGAATGGCTAGACGCTGGGCGGTTACGGAACCAATGATGCGAATTGCTAAGCCTGGACCGGGAAAGGGTTGTCTCCAGACAATATCCTCCGGCAGACCCAATTCCAATCCCAATTGACGAACTTCATCTTTAAACAACTCTCGAAAGGGCTCAATCAGTTTGAATTTCATGCGCCTCGGCAAACCACCGACATTATGATGTGTTTTGATCGTGGCCGATGGTCCTTTCACACTTAGACTTTCGATCACATCCGGATATAGTGTCCCCTGAACGAGAAATTTAACCTCGCCTAAAGCTACCGCTTCCTGTTCAAAAACTTTAATGAATTGGCGCCCAATGATTTTTCGTTTGCGCTCTGGGTCTGTTGTGCGTCCGAGTGCTGTCAGAAATGTGTCTCCATGGTCTGCAATACGAACCTTCAGATGATAGGCGGAATCGAAAGTCGTTTGTAATTGTGCTACCTCATTTTTTCGCATGAGGCCATTGTCAATGAAGAGGCAGGTCAATTGGTCTCCGATGGCCCGGTGGGCCAGAACAGCCGCCACTGTGGAATCCACTCCCCCGCTGAGTGCGCAAATGACCTTGCCGTTTCCGACAGTCTGCCGGATTTTTGTCACAGCCTCTTCAATGAATGAACCCATTGTCCAGGTTGGCTCGCAGTGGCAGATATGGCGTGCAAAATTTTGAAGAATCGTTGCCCCGTGATGAGTGTGGATGACTTCAGGGTGAAACTGGATACCATAGAGCTGTTGCATACCTTTGGAGGATTTCATGGCGGCGATCGGGGCATGAGTCGTATGGGCGATCACATGAAATCCAGGTGGAAGCTGTTGAACCGAATCCCCATGAGACATCCAAACGGGAAAGGCGCTTGACGGCTCTAGGCCGAGAAATAAATTCGTGTTGTCGTCAATGGTCAGATCGGCTCGACCGAATTCACGATGAGGTGTGGGGTTGACGGTTCCGCCACATTGATGAGCGAGCAATTGCATCCCATAGCAGATCCCTAAAATGGGTATGGCAAGATCAAAAATTTGGCTATCAATTTTCGGGGAATGAGCCTGAGATACGCTGGCCGGTCCACCAGAGAATATAATTCCTTTGGGGTTATAGTTCAGGATATCCTGAACCGTCGCCTGTGAGGGAAGAATAACGGAGAAAATATGGAATTCGCGTATCCGCCGTGCAATGAGTTGCGTATACTGCGATCCAAAATCCAGAATGACAATGGTATCGTGGTGCGAGTGCATGGCGTGCGGGTCAATTCGTCAACGGGGGACCTGACAGACTGTGAGTCAGAATCAGATCTTAGTCAGCCCGATAATTGGGGGCCTCCTTCGTAATCACCACATCATGAACGTGGGCTTCTCGCAGCCCTGCAGAGGTAAGTTGAATGAACTGAGCATTCTGTTGAAGTTCTTCGATTGTTCGACACCCGCAGTACCCCATTCCTGCCTTTAGCCCTCCCACTAATTGATAAACCATGACCGCGAGGTTTCCTTTGTAGGGAACGCGGGCTTCAATACCTTCAGGGACTAATTTTGAAGATTCGCGGCCCTCTTGAAAGTAGCGATCCTTTCCTCCGCGTTCCATGGCTCCCAATGATCCCATTCCTCGGTATTCTTTGTAGGTTCGGCCTTGATACAACACAGTTTCCCCTGGAGATTCTTCAGTTCCTGCAAAGAGGGATCCGATCATCACACAAGAGGCTCCGGCCGCTAGGGCTTTGGTGAGATCTCCAGAATATTTAATGCCTCCATCAGCAATCACAGGTATTTGGTGTTCTTTGGCGATGTTGGCGCAATCCGAAACTGCGGTCAGTTGAGGGACTCCAGCTCCTGATACGATTCTGGTGGTGCAGATTGAGCCTGGCCCGACTCCAACTTTAATAGCATCTACTCCGGCCTTAATAAGATCCAGCGTGGCAGCAGAAGTTGCGACATTTCCTGCCATTAGTTCCAGGTCTGGATAGCGAGATTTAATGTCCTTGACTTTGTCCAGGACGCTTTGGGAGTGCCCATGGGCTGTATCGACAACAATTAAATCAATTCCAGCTTTTGTGAGCCGCTCTAAGCGTTCTTCCACATCGGGTCCGACCCCGATAGCCGCGCCCACGCGTAACCGTCCGTGCCCATCTTTGCAGGCAAAGGGATATTTGATTTTTTTCTGAATGTCTTTGATGGTAATCAACCCTTTTAACTCAAATTGATCATTCACAACAGGAAGTTTTTCGATGCGATGCTCATGGAGAATTGCCTGGGCTTGCTCTAATCCCGTGCCTTCAGGGGCAGTCACGAGGTTGTTTTTAGTCATAACCTGAGAAACTTTGAGATCCAAACGATTTTCAAACCGAAGATCTCGGTTCGTTAAAATGCCGACCAATTTGCCATCTTTGGTTACAGGAATTCCAGATATGCGATAGGTGGCCATAAGATGGTGGGCATCGCGAATGGTATGATCTGGGGAGATGGTGATTGGAGAAAGGATCATCCCGCTTTCTGATTTTTTGACCTTATCGACTTCTGAGGCTTGTATGTCAGGGGAGAGGGCGCGGTGAATAATGCCAATTCCCCCTTCGCGGGCTATCGCAATGGCCAAACGCCCTTCGGTTACGGTGTCCATGGCCGCGCTCAGAATAGGGATGTTGATCCGAATATTGCGAGTAAGTTGGGTGGAGGGATCCACCTCAGAAGGGATGATACTTGAGTGGCGTGGTACCAGGACCACGTCATCAAAGGTAAGTCCCATTCGTAATTGTTTTTCCAACATGAGTTAAGCCCTGTATTTTGTCCCCTGCTGAATTGTGAATGCGAAAAAGCCTTTGATCTTAATTTTCTTTTTATAAGGCAGTCTATTTGCCTTTTGTTATACTTGGTGGGCTTAGCGAGAAACACACAAGACTGCTAAGATCACCAGCTAAATGTATTCACATACCGGGGAATCCGGTCGAGCACTATGAAAAATGCCAAAGGGGAATCCCTGTACCCTTTGGCATTTGTTGTTAATGTATGTGGTTGTTTCCTGGGTTCTGTCAGAGCGATGTGGCTATTCTGCTGCCTCAGGAATAAAGGCCATCGTTTCCTCTTCCTGGAAATGATCTTCGGCTTCCTCTGCCGGCATGAATTCTTGAACTCGCATATTTCCGCTATCAATCGAATAGACGTGTCCTCTGGAGTCAGCTCCAATTCCATAAGGGAAGTTGAATTGGCCATCTTGTGAGCCAAAGCCGCCCCATTGGGTGATAAAGTTCCCGTCTCGATCAAACTTTTGGATGCGTTGGTTGCCGGTATCACTGACAAATACGTCGCCTGATTCATCTACTGCCACACCCCAGGGTGATCGAAATTGTCCCGGTTCTTGCGCTTGGGCACTGCTGGCATGGCCAGGCCCAATTCCTCCACCCCACTTGGTAAGTAATTGGGGGAGGACGTTTGAGCTGGTATCAAATTTTTGAATCCGATGATTACCCATATCCACCACATAGACAGTTCCATCCGTTTGATCTACAGCAATGCCTCGCGCAAAATAAAATTGTCCGTCCCCATTCCCAAAGCTTCCCCACTGCATGATGAATTCTCCGGTTTCATCAAATTTTTGGACCCGGAAGTTGGCACTATCTACGACATACAGGTACCCGCGTACCCGGTCGACCGCCACTCCCCATGGAGCATTAAACTGTCCTTCGCCATTCCCGCGGGATCCAAGTTTCATCATATAATGGCCTAATTTTCCATCAAATTTTTGAATTCGATGGTTATTGGTGTCCGCCACATACACATTCCCATTCCCATCGCATGCGATGCCTGTTGGATTATTGAAACCTCCATTAGCGGATCCGAAATTTCCCCATAGCAGGATGAAATTTCCATTTCTGTCGAATTTCTGGATGCGGTTGTTCCCGTTATCAACCACAAACAATGACCCTTGGCGATCAATTGTTAGACCGTATAGAGGGCTAATAAATTCTCCACCATGGAGAAGAGAAGCTCCACGGCCTGGTTTTCCCCACTTTGCAGCACAAATATACCCAGACGTGTTGAGAAGGATGTTGGTGCTGGCGGGAACAGAAACGTTGTTGTTGGCATCTTTAAACCAAACGTAGACGGTTTTTGTGCCATCGGTTGGGGAGGTGGTAAAAGGAATAGTGGCTCCGAACTTTTGTTCGGGTTCCACTTCAACCCATCCAGGCATGGTCCCGCTTGGGGTCATGGGGTTTTCAGAGATGAAATAGGCAGCCACTCCGCTATCCACGTCTTTAGCTGAGATGGTGGCGACCATATCAGGACTATTGGTCATGTAGGCCCCATGATTAATGACGATGTCAGGATTTTGAGGGGCGGAGATGTCGATCAAAACCGGAATAGCCGTCTGCTCTTCAGATAGCCGGCTTTCTGCTCCATCTTCGGTCACCGACGTCATGGCATAAAAATATGCCGTATCATTCGTGAGGCCACTATGAATGTATGGAGTGGTCACCCCTTCAATTTTTGTGGAGGTATCTGTTGAGAGGTTTGGTTCAGTACTAAAATAGAGGTTGTAACTGACAGCATTGGGAACTTCAAGCCAACTTAGGATGTTTTCTGTATCTCCGGGTTTGGCGGCAAGGTTGATGGGGGCGGTAAGATCGCTGGCAACCCGTTTTTCCTGTTTGCCTCGATTGAGTTCATCCTCAGTTGGGGCAAACTTGGTTAAACGGTGGTTGCCGCTGTCGATGACGTACACATATCCCTCTTTGTCCACCGCAATTCCCGATGGGAAATTCAGTTGCCCTTCGGTTAATCCCCGATTTCCCCAGGAAGTGAGATATGTCCCGCTAGAATCAAATTTTTGGACCCGGTGATTTCCGCTGTCGACGACATACACATATCCTAAAGGGTCGCAGGCGACTCCCCATGGAGCTTTAAATTGGCCAGGGGCATTCCCTTCCTTTCCCCACTTCAGGAGAAAGTTACCCCGTGCGTCAAATTTTTGAATCCGATGGTTTCCCTCATCGGCAATATATATATTCCCGACAAAGTCAACCGCGAGGCCGCGGGGATAAAAAAAGGCGCCATCATATCCCCCGTCACGTCCCCACTTAAGCACAGGGGAGCCGTCGGAAAGGAATTTTTGAATTCTGGCATTACTGGTATCCGAGACAAACAGATTGCCTTGGGAATCGGTGGTAACACCCCAAGGGACATCAAATTTCCCTGCTTCCGCCCCTCGCCAGGCAAAACCGAATTTTCCCCATGCGTTGATAATGTTTCCTTCGGAATCAAACTTTTGGATGCGATTGTTCCCACTGTCAGCTACATACACATCTCCCTCTGGTGATGTGGCAATGCCCCGTGGATAATAAAATTTCCCTTCGCTTGAATCAGGTTCGTCACCCCAACGTGCGAGAAATATTCCGGATCGGTCAAATTTCTGAATTGAATGATTGTCTGTATCGCCGATATAGATATTCCCGTCTTTATCTATCGCAATTCCGGTTGGTGATTTAAATTCTCCATCGTCAACTCCTTCGCACCCTATTTGCATCACGGGGAGATAGGGGGAAGGAATGGACATTACCTCTTCAGATAATAGACTTTCACCTTCTTCTGTGACCACAGAGATGGCATAGTGATAACAGAGGTTATTGGCTAGGTCGTTATGTTCGTAAGGAGAAATTGGTCCTTCAATGCAATTAGCTTTTTCTTTGGTTATTCCAACTTTTGGGATAAAATCTTCCTGACCGGCTACGGGCCTGGTCAATTCGTTCGGCTTAATTTGAACACCTTTGGTGGTCATGAAATAAACGTTGTAATAGAGGGCATGTGGAACAGGGTCCCAGGTCAGAGTTATACGCGTATGATCAGGGACGGCGCGTAGGTTATCTGGTGCCTGTGGAATATTCGCATCCTCGCTTTGTCCTGCCCCCCAGTTCTCCTCTCCACTTTCCACGGTCAACATGTTTTGATAGAGAGGATATCCATAAAATAAAACATCGAGAAGTTTTGTCATGCTGTTCCTCTGAAACTGATGAGTCAGTTGTGTGAAATTTGTAATTTATCCAATAAATACAATAACTTACGACAAAAGTCTACCAGGAGAAAAAGAAGGAAGTCAAGGAAAGTATTAGCAGGCTATTTTCCTTTTAGCCGTCTTTGACAACAGGTCAAAAGTGAGGAATTTCAGATCAATAAAATACTCTTACATTATTTCTTTTGTAGATAATAGTTGAGACCTCATGGCCATAAAATTTCGCCCTTTCAACATCGGCAAATCTTAAGTGAGAATGCAAAACAAATTCCCCACTTTAAAAATTTAAGATGGTTGGCCAATTCCTGATTTTGTGACGTTGGCCGCTTGTGGACCCTTTGCTCCCTCTACCAAGTCAAATTCTACCGATTCCCCCTCTTTTAGGGATTTAAATCCGTCTTCTTGAAGTGCGGAGTAATGGACAAACACATCTTGTCCACCTTCAACCTGAATGAATCCAAAACCTTTTCGATCATTAAACCATTTCACCGTTCCCTTACTTTTCATGATGCCCCTCCCCATTAGAGTACTTGTTGATAAGTATATTGCAAAAAGTTGTGCTTGCTAAAAAGAAAAGCCGAAAAAGGAGTCTATTCCTCTTTCGGCTTCACGGCGTAATATTCTTCTCACTTCTTTACCCATTACAAAAACACAAAGGGTTTAGCATAGTTTAGAGAATCTGTCAATAAATGACAGGAGGAAATTCATTCCCTACTATTCGCCTATAGGCGAATCATTTCGGATATTTGATTGAAAATGAGCAAAGGGGTTATGCCAATCAACCTACATTTTTCACCACTTTCCACTTTTTTGAATTGTCCAAGACCTTGATCAGACTTCTCGATCGGTACATTTTTTTTGAGTTGCTTCCCCCATTTTTGACCAGCCTGTCCGGACTGTGTTTCATCATTTTTACCAAAGAAATGCTACGGTTGGTGGATTTAGTGGTCTCCCGAGGAATTAGTTTTGCGGCCTTGGGGGCTATTGTGCTGCATCTGCTTCCTTCCTTTTTAGTTCTAACCTTACCAATTGCCTGCTTAATTGCCTCAATTTCGGCATTTAATCGCCTATCGTTTGACAATGAGGTGGTTGCCATTCGAGCCGCGGGGGTCAGCTTTTGGCGGATCAACCTTCCTGTAGTGGTCTTTTCCGGCATTGTGTTTCTCTTAACGGTGTATCTTTCTCAATGGGGCCAGCCATGGGCCAATGTGTCATTGAAGACTTTGGCTCTGAGCGTCATTGAAGATGAGTTGACTCTTGCTGTCGATTCGGGCGTGTTTAATGAACCGATCCCCGGACTCATGGTGTATGTGCCACACTCTGAGAATGCCTCTGGCCATAAGGGAATATTTATTTCGGACCGACGTAATCCGGAGCAACCCTTGATAATTGTGGCGGAGAATTTTCACATGTTGAAACAGAGCGAGCGTCAACAGTTTGGTATTCGATTGTTTAAGGGGGCAATTCATCAAATCCCCAAAGATGCCAATAGTTTTCATCGAGTCACCTTTGATACCTATGATTTTTGGATTTCTTCGCCTTTTGCCTCGGTCAAAGATAAAGCAAAACGGAAAACCTACCAAACCCTCACTCAGCGATTGGAGAAATCTGGTGGAACTGATGCCGGTGCCCTTCGCCGATTAGTAGCCTTTCATAAAGACACCGCTTTTCCGGTTGCCACCTTTGTGCTGGGTTTATTAGGCGTCCCGGTGGGGATTGTGTCGAAGCGGTCCGGGAAAGCTGGAGGGTTTGCGATTGGGGTTCTTGTGATTATCGGATTTTATTTATTGAATGTGTTGGGGGAATTTCTCGTAACGACGTTGGTGATTTCTCCGTTTTTCGGTGCGTGGATGCCTAACATTATCCTAGCCTGCTTCGCAGGATTCCTGTTATTCCAAGCTGGAAAACAATGATCCAGAATTCGTTTTAACAATATCGAATATGAAAAAAATTTCTTGGTATGTGTTTGGGAAATTTAGTGGCGTCTTCGTAATGTGTCTTGTAACAGTGCTGACGATTTATCTTGTTGTGGATTTTTTCGAAAAATTAAGAAAATTTTTGAAATATGATGCAGACTTAACTGTTATATTCAGTTTTTTTGTTTATCGGATTCCGGAAATTGCTTTTTTGCTAGCCCCTCTGGCGGCCCTCATGGCGTCAATTTTGACGGTTTGTGGGTTAAATCGGACTCGTGAAATCACGGCGATGCGCAGTTGTGGATTAAGTTTTTATCAAATTGCCATTCCCTTTTTTGTCTTTGGTGGGCTTGTGAGTATCGTGGGTCTGAGTTTGACGGCGGTGGTGATTCCTCTGGCCAATTTACAAGCCGAATTTGTTCAATCGGTCTTGATCCAAAATAAACCAGAACCCCTCATACTTACTCCAGAACGATTGTGGCTTCGGGTGGGACGAAATCACCTGATGCGGATTGATTCGGTGACAGAAGATGGGTTTCGTTTAAATGGTATTCACCAGTACACACTTGATGATCGCTTCAGTCTCAAAGGCATTCTTGAAGGAGAATGGGCAATATTTGTCGATGAGGAATGGATGATGGAGCATGTGATTGAGCGAACATTTCAGGGTGACGAACGCATCCAAGTTAATGGTAAGCCACAGCAGGAATTGCCGCTCTCTCTTACGCCGGATGATTTTCAGAATTGGCTCGCTCAGTCACCAGAGCATATGTCGTTGTATGAATTGCATGCCTATATTCAACGTGTCAAAGAAGATGGTCATAGTCCTCATCGTTTTTTGACTGACTATTGGGCTCGAATTGCGTATTCGCTCGTTCCCCTGGTGATGATACTGGTAGGGATCTCGGTGAGTCTCCGAGGAAGTGGTATGCGTGAAGTTGGAATTGCCAAGGGGCTTGGGCAAACTTTGACAATTGGGTTTTTTTTCTGGGCTGCTCATTCGATAGGCATTGTTTTAGGAAGAAATGGAGCGGTATTACCGATCATCGGCAGCTGGATTGCCACAATTATGTTTTTGATTATCGGTATAAATCTTTTTTTGAGACTAAAATGAGGGATCCAGGATTGGTATGAAGGCCAATTGAGGCAATGTGTGCTTGAGATTTTGGTCATCGGTTGCTATTCACCATTCGTGTTGGTTCTTGATGCTGTGCAATGTATGAACTTGTCAAGTTTTCTCATATACACGCAAGGGATTTTCTTAATTCCCCTTGACTCGGATCCGATAACACTTCCTGAGAGATAGAGGGCGAAGGGGAAGAGGGATTCGAAACTCCAAGGCCGGCAGTTGATTGGGGAAACCTCCAAACCCCACCACTTTCATGAGGTTGTAATGATCAAATAACGTATTTAACAGGTGACAAGGGCAAACTATCCGTGAGGGTAGGGCGCAAAGCCAAGAAACCCTGAGAACGTTGTTGTTTCAGGGTTCGTCTGGTTACCGAACTGTGCTGGTAGATCCATGCGTTCGTTCATGCGCCCATTCCCTGGAATTGGGAGCTTTTTCTTGGTCACCCTGGAAAGGCCAAAGTATGGACGAAGACGCACCACCTTTCATAGAGACAGCAGTTGGTATTAAAGAACGCGACTCGTCTCACCTCGGTTCGGTTAGTCCTGACCAAGCAGACCATGCGGAGGTATGGGGCCAGCTTGATCAGGAACATGTTACCCGGATTTTATTGGAGTTTCTCCCGACCATTCGTCGGATGGCTGGAATTATGGCGTCCAGGAATCCCTTTTCCCTGGATGTCGAGGATTTGACGAGCGCAGGGGCTATGGGGTTGTTGTCGGCATTGAAGCGCTACGATCCAACACGGGATATTAAGTTTCGCACATTTGCCGAATATCGCATTCGCGGCATGATGTTAGATGAAATTCGATCGATGGATTGGGTTCCTCGATCTGTTCGATCTCGCCGCGATCAAGTGCGACATATTGTTGAAGAGCATCTTCAAAAAAATGGGGAGCCGCCGACTACACAGGAATTGGCCACGCTGTTGGGCGTTTCCATTGAGGAAATAGAAGGAGTGGGAGGGTGTGATCCTCGTTTAATTAGTCTGGATG
Organism: Nitrospirales bacterium; assembly: GCA_021604105.1. Classification (GTDB taxonomy): domain Bacteria; phylum Nitrospirota; class Nitrospiria; order Nitrospirales; family UBA8639; genus Nitrospira_E. The sequence goes on from BQIW01000023.1 coordinate 51,058, forward strand.
AGCCGGTTGGGCAGGGAGAAGGTGAATGCACCCTCCGTGATGTCTTACCGGATGTTAACCATCTGGACCCTTTTGTTGCCTGCGCGGATGCAGAAATGAAAGCGGCATTGTCAGCGGCGCTCCAGACATTATCGGAACGCCAGCAAGAGGTGCTTCAATCGTATTATCATGCCGGATTGACAATGAAAGAAATTGGTCGGCAGATGGGGCTGACAGAGTCTGGGGTTTGTCGGGTGCATTCGGGTGCACTTCGACATCTACGCATGGAGTTGACACGTATTGAAGATGGGGGACCCAGTGCTCCTCGACCTAGGAATTTACGAAAAACGCGCGTTTTCAGTGACTAATTAAATAGTGTGTTTATTAAAAAATTCGTGCCCGCCAATTTTTGCCACTTTACGGTTGAACTGAGCCCACCGGGGAGTTTTGACCAGTTGTGGATTATAAAATAGTACAGCCCCCTCCACAATCTTTCGGCCGTCTTGTACAACTTTCCAAGCTAATAAACTATCCTGCATTACACGATTTGTATGATCAAATTCCACTTCTTCTGGATTACGACCCATCCATGGTTCAAACTGTTTGGCACGAAGAACTGTTCCTTTGACCGTCCCATCGCTGTGGTATTTGAGAGTCATTCGGTTCCGAATGACGGCCGCAACCGCTAACTTTCCAGCAAAACTTTCACCACCGGCTTCCATATAGATGGTTAGGGCCGCTAATGTGTCGTCGCTGTGACTAGATTCCTGCCGGTGGATTGTTTTTAGATGTAAAGGTGACGCAGGCGTGGAAGAGGAAAGAACCAATGCGATATCAGATGAATTTACGGGAGTAGGTGAGACCGGGAGTAAGCATAAGGAGGAGGTTTCTATCCCGATGAGGAGGATAAAAGACAAAAGTGTGTGGGTTCGTTTCATTTTATCCCTTAAAGTCGCGATGGGTTTGGAGTTTTCTCATTGATTTTTCTGTAGAATGAAGGAGTGCGGTTCAATGAAAATGCTTCTTGGGCACGGTCCTTCGCAAAGTATATGCCATTGACGTTTTAGATTGTTCAATGGATTATGTTTATGGGAGTTTTGGGTTGTAGGAGGGAGGTTGGTGTTAGACGTTTGGTGTTTTCAGAAGTGATAAGTAGGCTCCATACGGCAGTGTGTCGTGATTTCGAGACATTTAAGATGAGGCAAAACGTTATAGTATTTTTTAGTGCTTGAAAAAAGGGGATTTCGAGATTCCCGTACTGGTCAAAAAATCTGACATTCCTAAAAAATAGGTAAAGCGAAACATTGAAGCAGATAGAGAGCGGCTAGGTAATCTATGGAGAATGATGGTTGTTGTGCGCTTTTAGAGGATGGAGGAGACCATGAGGGTTTCGTTGGAGAGCAAAAGAGTATGGGCAATGAAGATGTGTATCGGAGTGGGAATATTTCTCCTGGGTACGTTATCCAATGGATGGGCTCAGTCAGATCAGATACGCGATCTGCCAATTCAACCTCTTGCGCACGCCAAAGTATATTTGATGGCCGGAGATTACCGGCGAGCGGTGGAGGCTTGCCAAGAAAATATTGACCGCAATCCCTCTGTGGAAGCATATGTGTATTTGGCCTATGTCTATGAGGCAATTGATGGCTATTTAGGATCATTAGCCAAGCAGGAGGATTATGTGAAAGTGGAGCAATTAGCGCTGAATTTGACCGCACGGGATATTCTCGATCTCATTGATCCGCCAAATGTCATGCCTCGTATGGCACAAGAACTCATTCATGAAGGCATTCGGCAACAATTTGATGTGACCGCAGCAATGGCCAATCGGTTGAGTCGGACAAGGACGGATGAATTGTGGGCGCAACAAACTCGTTGGCGTGCATTGAAGCCTGATTCATGGTGGACTGGAACCCCGGATGAATGGCAATGGTGAAATCTATCCCTGCCTGTGAGTGAAGTGGTCAAGCAGAGCACACAGGGTGCCCTCTCTGGAAATAGTTAATCGTATTTGAGTGAGTTGACAGTCCGATAAGAGCGGTTTTAGGATGACAAGACAGTCTGGACATTTTGTCGTATTTATCCAAGGAGGCAGTCAGTGTCTGATTTAGTGGCCAAAGCCGATGCAGCGAATTGGGATGGGGAAGTACTGAAATCTTCAGAGGTCGTGATGGTGGATTTCTGGGCAGTTTGGTGTGGACCCTGTCAAATGGTGGCCCCAATCGTCGATGAGCTTGCACAGGAATATCAGGGAAAACTTAAAGTCATGAAGCTCAATACCGATGATGCTCCAGAAGTTGCGGGGAAATATCAAATCATGAGTATCCCAAGTATTCTCTTCTTCAAGGATGGCCAAGTTGTCGAAAAAATTGTTGGTGCAAGACCGAAGCAACAATTCAAACAAGTTATTGACTCGCTCCTGGCTCAATCCACGTCTCCTGCCTGATCAGCGAGACCGATGACTCGGTGTTATGCTGACCGAGCTGCGTAT
>BQIW01000024.1 GCA_021604105.1 Nitrospirales bacterium
CCTTACTCGTACTCGCGCAATAGTTGGCCTTCCCAACGGGGGTAAAGCAGGCTTGCCCGTTCGGACAGTCACCATCCCCCTTACATACACACTTGCTCTGTTGGCACGTGTCCGAGGCGCATTGGTTGTTCTTCGAACAACTGGCTCCCAGGGGCTTACTCGTGCTCGCACAATAGTTCGCCTTGCCAAGCGGAGTATAACAGGCTTGCCCAGTGGGACAGTCGCCGTCACTCTTACACACACATGTACCTTTTTCACATTTCCCAGACCTGCATTCCTTGTTTTTATAACACTTGTCACCGACGGCGACGGTTCCCAGGAGGCCACATTTCCCAATGGGCTCTCCGTAGCACGTAAGACCAGAGCCGCAGACGCCGTTCCGACTACATGTTTCGTTACGCTTCTTGCCTGACTTGCACTTGTTAATACCAATTGTCGCCACGGGACCTTTGTCGCAGTATTTGCCCTCAGCACAATCATCGTCTTCGCTACAGGTCGGTTTGAGGGGTTTCCCAGTTTCAGCACTGACGCCAAACGCAATCTTAAATGCTTTGACCACCACGTCATTGAGGGTGTTTGCCCCATAGACTTCCTTATTTCTTGCCCAAGTGAACTTGCCGTTGACGAGCACGACAATGCCCACCTGGTTATCCCGATGCGCATAAAAGTTCGTCGCGAATCCTTGGTGCTTGCCCCCGTGGGAGAATTGAGAACCAGAAATGTCAACTCCCAGTCCATACGCGGCAGGAGGCACCTTGGTCAGCACTTCATTTATATCATCCTTCGGTATGATCTGAGTGCCAGCTCTTCCATCAAGATACTCTGCTCCATCGTTCATCATCAGCGAGACTAGGCGCGCGTAGTCCACAGGATGGCAAAGCAACCCACCGGCGGCTTTGAGTTTAGAAACGTTGACATCATACAGGCATACACCTCGGCTACATCCACGAGCCAGGTTGACCATGTCGGAACTGCCATCCTCATAGGTACTGTTGTTCATGCCATAGGTCTCAAGGACATTTTGGTGCAGATAGTTTTCGAAGCGTTTGTCAGTGGCGATCTCAAGCATGGCTTCTGCCACAATGTACCCACCTCCAGAGTAGTCATACTTGGTCCCTGGTTCATGGATAGGTTTAACCGCATCATGCGCGAGATTTCGACCAAGAATGACACCTTTGAGAGGATCGCTGGAGGGGAGCCACGGCTTATTGGCGATTCCGTGAGTGTCCAGACCTGCTGTATGGCTCAGCAAGCGTCGGGGCGTAATGTCATCAGGCCAGGTCTTGTGATCCTTGAAAACCTTGTCGACCCACTTCGTCAAGATAGTATCGCGATGTTTCTGATTGAAACTCGTAACACTCTCGTCGAGGCTAAGTTCCCCTCGTCGCGAAGCTGCAGCAAAGCCGAATGAGGAAACCATCTTGCTCGTGGAGGCACATTGGTAGATCGTATCTGCGGTGGTGTTTTCCTTTTTCTTTTTGTTGCGATACCCATACCATTTATGAATGACTGGCTTACCATTATAAATAATGGCAAGGGACATGCCTGCCACGTCGTTTTTCTCCACGGCCTTGCTAATCGTGTAGGGATTTTTGTCGTACAAATAAATGGATTGTTCCATCTGCTTGAAGAGAGCATCCGCCTTGTCATCTGGAACCACTTCGTAAGCAGCTGCGCCCACACTCAGAACGAGAAGTAGACTAGTAAAAGTCAGCAGAGTCTTGAAGTATCTCATGAGTCTCCCATTTTCAGCCGATCATTTCAGGGCCCCATGCAGAGGCTCGGTACAGCTTTTTTACTTTTAGCCCTTAAGAAATCTCTTTTTAATCGCGTATATTCCCTTCACTTGCAAGTAACGGTTCAATGATTCTTGAGAAGGCTGATAAAGGTTTAGTTCCACTCACTTCTTGGGCATCTGTAAGATGTCCGTTTTCTACTCGTCCAATAAAAAACGTCGGAGTTCCGTTCACCCCAATCTCTTGTCCGTAAACCACGTCCGCATCAACTTTTTGTGCTTGCTCAGGGCTGATTACACATGATTCAAACTGATCCATGTTGAGTCCCAAAGACCGGGCTAATTTTTGATATAAGCCATCCCCAAGCTCGGATTGATTGGAAAAAAGCTGATGGTTCATCTGCCAGTAGGCATCCTGTTTCCCTGCACAATTCGCAGCAATAGCCGCCCCTTTGGCATAGGCATGAAAGTCCAACGGGAAATCTCGAAGGGCATATTGCACTTTTCCTGTATCGATATATTCTTTTTTCAGGTTTTCAAATGTTTCTGAATGATATTGAGCACAATAGGGACATTGATAATCTGTAAACTCGACAATGGCAACTTTCGCCTGCTGACTACCAAGGATAGGATCATCTTTCTTGAGTTCAACATTGCCAAAAACCGAAGGAAGTGGGGCCGCAGCACGGGGGAGATTGGAGTTTCCCTTTAATTCGCTCACCGATTTACGAACTTCTGCAAGTTCTTTCCGGACATCCCTCAGTTCGTTTTGAATTTCGATGAGTTGTCGAAGGATAAAAACATCTGTTGTTTCAACAGAGGAAGGAATCGGAGGTTCCTGAGCAAAGAGCAGGAGAGGCAAGAGCAGAATGGATCCTAATAGCCCTCCACCCATCCGCCACGTGAAATATGTCGTGGAATTATTGCGTTGTTTTGGCATCGGTCCCCACCTTTCAAGTGAGGAACCTTACTATTCTTTTTAAAAAAAATAAAGAATATTGCAAAAATAATGGAACCCTAACCGACATTACACAGAATGAAAACAAATATTGAGTATCAATTGGCAAAATGTTGGGCTTGAGGAGGTTGTGGAAGGAGTGATCAAAACCCCTTTAACTCCATGTTCTAATCAGGACGCACCCGTCCACTAATTTCATGGAAAGAGATTAAACTAATTAAAAAATGGGAGGGGTCGTTAAGAATGAATATGGCTAGGCATGCAGAACGCTTTTGACCGTTTCCCCTATTTCTGCGGGATTCTTGACGACAGTCACACCAGCCGATTCCAGAGAGGCCATTTTATCAGCCGCTGTACCTTTTCCTCCGGTGATAATGGCCCCGGCATGGCCCATCCGTCTTCCGGGAGGTGCCGTAATTCCGGCAATGAAACTCACGACCGGCTTGGTCATCTCTTTTTGAATATAGGCTGCAGCCCGTTCTTCGGCATCGCCACCAATTTCTCCAATCATCACGACCGCTTCGGTTTCGTCGTCCTCCTGGAACATGTGCAACAAATCGATATACCCGGTTCCAATGAGGGGATCGCCACCAATGCCGACGCAGGTCGTTTCGCCAAGGCCTAAATTGGTCAGCTGATTGACGGCTTCGTAAGTTAAGGTACCGCTTCGTGAAATCACGCCGACTCGCCCTTTTTTATGAATGAATCCTGGCATGATCCCGATTTTACACTCCTCAGCCGTGATTATTCCTGGACAATTGGGGCCAATCAGACGCGTGGTCTTCCCATAGAGCGCCCGCTGCACCCGAACCATATCATTGACAGGAATCCCCTCGGTAATGCAAATAATCAGCCATATACCGGCATCAGCCGCTTCTAAAATTGCATCGGCGGCAAAAGGGGGTGGAACAAAGATCAACGACGTAGTGGCTTCAGTCTTCTTGACGGCTTCACGAACGGTATTAAACACCGGGATGCCCTCTACTTCCTGACCGGCTTTGCCAGGCGTCACGCCGGCCACGACTTGCGTTCCGTATGCTTTGCATTGGGTCGCGTGAAACGACCCCTCTTTGCCGGTGATTCCTTGAACGACAACCCGGGTATTTTTATTCACCAAAATGCTCATGCCAGATCACCTTTCACCAATCAAGGAGAATATTTCCACAATCAGGTTACCTATTTCTTTTTTCTGAGAGCGACAATACGTTGAGCGGCTTCCCAGAGGTCAGCGACTCCTTCCACTTTCAAGCCTGATTCGGCCAGAAGCTTTCGGCCTTCTTCCGCATTGGTTCCTTGAAGTCGAACAACAACAGGGAGCTTGATGCCGACTTCCTTCGCCGCATCAATCACTCCATGGGCAATACGCTCGCAACGCACAATTCCACCGAAAATATTAATGAATATGCCCTTAACCTTTTTATCTTTCAACAGGATACGAAATCCGGCTGCGACCGTTTCTTTTGTCGCCCCACCGCCTACATCTAAAAAATTCGCCGGTTCGGATCCCGCCAACTTAATGACGTCCATGGTTGCCATCGCCAAACCCGCCCCATTGACCATGCAACCGATGTCCCCGTCAAGTTTGACATAGTTTAGATTATTGTTTCCCGCTTCAATTTCTAACGGCTCTTCTTCGTGCAGGTCTCTAAACTTTTGAATATCGGAGTGTTTAAATAACGCACTGTCATCAATTGAAACTTTTCCATCCAACGCGATCAGACGTTTATCCGTGGTGATGACCAATGGATTAATTTCCACGAGCGATGCGTTTTTTTCCATAAACAGCCGGTACAGATTTTCCAACATTTGGAAAAATGGCTTCACCACCGCCGGCTCAAGCTCTGGAAGCCCCAAGCCGAAAGCCAGATTTCTTCCATTGTACCCTTGGAATCCGACCGCCGGATCAATGGACTCTCTCAGCAATTTATCCGGTGAATGTTCAGCAACTTCCTCAATGTCCATGCCACCTTCTGTACTGGCAATGAATGTCGGAAAGCCTGATTCCCGGTCGACCAGTAAGCTCAAATACAATTCCTTAGCAATCCCTGCACCTTCTTCGATGAGTAGGCGCCGAACTTTTCGACCCTTGGGACCGGTCTGATGTGTCACCAGATTTTTCCCGAGAATTTCCTTGGCCAATTCAGGCACTTCAGCTCTATTTTTGGTTAATTTGACCCCGCCGGCTTTGCCACGCCCACCCGCATGGATCTGAGCTTTCACAACAAATACCGGGGTATCAAGAACCGAGGCCCACTTTTCAGCCGCTTTGACGTTTTTGATTTCCTTGCCTTTTGGTACAGGAATCCCAAACTGTGCAAAGAGCTGCTTGGCTTGAAACTCGTGAATATTCATAAATCCTCTTCGTAGGTTCTACAGCTCAAATCGGAACATTGGGCGATGACAACATTCCGCTTGATGATCATCGACTTGATAATTATTTATTGGTGTAGGCCGGCAAGACCATGGGGGAGATAATGCCAGCAGACACATGGTGCCGTTTCGCTTCAGCTCGAAATCGCTTCAGATGTTCTAAGGTCAACGAGCTTTTGGGCAAAGATTTTGAACGCTCTGCTGCAAGAATACCCGTCCGCTTGCCAAACACCATTAGGTCCAACAACGAATTCCCCATGAGCCGGTTTCGCCCGTGTAATCCGCCGGAGGCCTCTCCCGCCACAAATAAATTGGCCACAGGCGTTTCTCCATTCACATCAATCTTGACGCCCCCATTTTGGTAATGCAGCGTAGGATAAATCAGCACCGGATCTTTCCGGATATCGACCTGGTAGCGTTCATACTGCCGAACCATCGCGGGAAAATGTTTGTCCAACGTTCCCGGCCCATGTTCCACATCTAACAGCGGCGTATCCAGCCAAACGCCCACTCTTCCTGATGGTGTTCGAACGCCCCGTCCTTCTTCACATTCCCGAATGATCGACGAGGACACGACATCACGGGTATCCAATTCATTCACAAAGCGCTCGCCCTTCCCATTCACCAAATGCCCGCCTTCAGACCGAATGCCTTCTGTCACCAGCGCACCGACTAATTGCTCAGGATACACGCCACCTGAAGGATGATATTGAAAGGTATCGATTTGAACGAGAGGCACGCCGAGGCGATAGGCCAGGACCAGCGCATCCCCTGTCGCCCCGAAGTGATTGCTGGTTGGAAATCCCTGAATGTGTACCCGGCCAATTCCGCCTGTTGCCAGGATCACCGTTTTAGCCGCAACGACGATGAACCGATTGTTGTCTAAGTCCTTCAGTACCGCTCCCGTGCAAGCTCCATTGGCATCGCTTAATAATTCCACGGCAGCGACAAATTCCAACAAAGGAACCTTCTGGTTGAGGACTTCGTCTTTCAACACCCGCATGATTTCCAAACCAGTATAGTCGGAGCAGGTTAACAGCCTGGCCTTTGAGCTTCCTCCCCCCTTTTTTACATGCAAATTTCCATCAGCATCCCGATCGAATAAGACACCCAATTCCAACAACCATTTCGCTATAGACGGTCCTTCTTCCACCATGACTTTTAACAACTGGTGGTCATTTTTCATGTGCCCACCCTTTAAGGTGTCCAAGAAATGCTGAACAGGGGAATCGTCCGAACCGACAGCAATTTGCATCCCGCCTTGGGCCATAACCGAGTTGGAATCCCCCAGGCGCAACTTTGTGGCCAGTAACACATTTGCTCCCTGGGCATGGGCATGGAGCGCCGACGCGCACCCCGCTCCTCCTCCACCAACGACCAGGACATCTACGGAGTAATCAGGAGTAAGGTTAAGGTCGGCTGGAACCGGGCTCTCGCCTTCCAACAACGTCGCCACTTCGGCCACGGTTGATTGACCGGCATTCGGGCCAAAAACAATCGGCCGGTAGGCATGAGCCCGATGATCAGGATGGTATTTCTGGATAAGGGCATCCCGTTCGGCTGGAGAAAGCTTTGGATAACTTTTAGACCGACGGGCGTCTCGAGTTTGATGAACTACATTTCTCTGTTCGGTGAGTTCCATGGGAAAAGCGAGAAAAACAATTTAGGTTGTGGCGGCGGAGGTGTTTTGTAATTCCTCATCGGACAACTTGAGGATACGATCCCATTCCTGCTGAAAACGTCCATCGGTAATCTCTTGAATACGTTTCGATAGGCCTTCCGGTTTCTCGGTAAAATGCACGCCTTGAGCCCGACTGGCATAGAGCGCGACCAGATTGGGAGCAATATCTGCGATACAGACTGGCGCGCACATTCCACACATGACACAATCCATGAACATTTCCGAGACCGCTTTAAAATCACCAAACACCGCTTTCCACACCCCTTCCCGCACATCAATATGTTGTGGGCAGGCTTCGGTACAGGCATTACAGTTCCGACATAAGGGGGCTTCAGGATAGAGCGAAAATAAATCCTGCTTGGGATCTTTGAGCTCAAGAAGGTTGTAGGTCGCTTTCCTCGCCGGAAACGCCGGCATAAAGGAAAAGGACATACCATCCTCGACTGCCATCGAACAGGCCAAACAAGTTTTAACCTTGGGATCGTCTTTCGTACGGTAATAGGTCGCACAGGCTCCACAAAATCCGCCCAAGCATCCAACCCCACGAATCACATCCTGCCCGACATACCACAAGGCCTTGATCAGGGTGATCCCGGCTGGAACCTGGAACGGTTTTCCTTCAATCTCCACTGTCACCATCTTGGGTTGGAGATTCTCTTCTCGATCAAGAGTGTTTTTTATATCCAATGTATCAGGCATAACTCAGTGATAGTACCTTATACGATTGACAAATTTCTTGCCATGGGCTTCACCCGGCGCACCTAAATGGGTATTAATTTAATGCATTTAATGCGGAACCAGCCTTAAACCACGCAATCTGTTGTTCGGTCATACTATGATTGGCTTGAATGACCACCTCCTGACCATCCTTCTTATGAAGGACGACCTGCACTGGTTGGCCTGGTGCCAGTCCACTTACCCCTTTTACACTGATCCGGTCTTCCTGTTCAATTTGGTCATAATCCTTCGGATTCGCAAACGTCAGCGGAAGAATGCCTTGCTTCTTGAGATTGGTCTCATGAATACGAGCAAAACTTTTTGTCAGAACCGCTTTGACGCCCAAAAATCGTGGAGACATAGCCGCATGCTCACGACTGCTCCCTTCACCATAGTTTTCATCTCCCACCACAAACGACCCCAATCCTTTTTCTTTGTACCTTCGGGCAATTTGCGCAAGAGTCAATCCTGACTCTCCGGTTAAGACATCATTGCCTTTTCCCGCCTCGTCTGAAAAGGCATTGTTGGCTCCAAGAAACATGTTGTCACTGATCTTGTCCAAATGTCCCCGAAATTTGAGCCACGGACCGGCGGGAGAGATATGATCAGTCGTGGTCTTCCCTTTGGTTTTAATCAATAACGGCAACTTTTCAAAATCTTTTCCATCCCATTTTGGGAAGGGTTTTAATAATTGCAATCGCTCGCTGGTGGGTGGAATGTCCACTTGAAGCTGAGAACCATCCTCCGCAGGTTGGACCAAACCTTCTTCCCCTTTCGCAAAACCCTTAGCCGGCAATTCGTCTCCCTGAGGTGCCGCAAACTTGAAGTCTTTCCCATCTGCGGTTTTCAATGTGCCCTTGATCGGATCAAAACCCAGATCACCTGAAAACGCATAAGCCGTGACCACTTCCGGACTGGCCAGGAACGATAACGTGTCACTTACCCCATCATTTCGGCCGGGAAAGTTTCGATTAAACGTACTGACAATAGAGTCGGCTTTGCCTTTCACGGCATCCGCTCGTTTCCATTGGCCAATGCAAGGTCCACAGGCATTTGCTAGAACGGTTGCCCCCATACTTTCAAAGGTCTCCAAAAATCCTTCGCGCTTCATGGTATGATAAATCCGTTCTGATCCCGGGCTGACCAGGAAGGCCGTTTTGGCTTTAAGTCCAGCTTGCAGCCCTTGCTTGGCAATATGCGCCGCCCGACCGATGTCTTCATATGAAGAATTGGTACAGCTTCCAACCAACGTCGCTTTTAACTGAACGGGATACCCTTTTTCTTTGGCTTCCGCTGCCATTTTTGAGATAGGTCGCGCCAGATCAGGGGTATGGGGACCCACAACATGCGGCTCAAGAGTGGACAGATCGATTTCAACAATTTCATCAAAATATTTTTCCGGAGACTGATAGACCTCAGGATCCGCAACCAACATGTCCCGATTGGCTGCTGCCAATTTGGCAATGTCAGCCCGCTCCGTGATATTCAAGTACGCCACCATTTTTTCATCGAACGGGAATATTGAAGTGGTGGCTCCCAGCTCAGCCCCCATATTGGTAATCGTGCCTTTGCCTGTCGCACTGATGGTTTCCGCACCAGGGCCAAAGTATTCCACAATCTTATTGGTTCCACCCTTCACAGTCAGGAGGCCACAAATATACAAAATGACATCTTTTGGCGAAGCCCAGCCATTCAGCTTTCCGGTTAACTTCACGCCAATGAGTTTAGGGTGAAGGACCTCCCATGGGAGACCCGCCATCACCTCTCCTGCATCGGCGCCACCGACACCGATCGCCAACATTCCCAACCCGCCACCGTTTGGCGTGTGTGAATCGGTTCCAATGATCAATCCGCCAGGAAATGCGTAATTTTCCAGCACCACCTGATGGATGATTCCGGCCCCCGGTTTCCAGAATCCAATCCCATATTTTTTTGCGGCCGAGGCTAAAAAATTATAGACTTCCCTGTTTTCATCACACGCGCGTAAAAGATCTTTTTCCGATCCGACTTCAGCCCGGATCAAGTGATCGCAATGAATGGTACTCGGAACAGCGACTTTATTTTTTCCCGCTTGCATAAACTGCAACATAGCCATTTGGGCTGTCGCATCCTGCATCGCAACTCTATCGGGACGAAGAGCCAACATGGCCTTTCCGCCTTCCCAGACTTGGGTATCGAAATTATCAGCATGGCTGACCAGGATTTTTTCTGTCAGGGTAAGAGGACGCCCAAATTTTTTGCGAGCTTTGTCCACAATTGCCGGCATTGAAGCATATAGTTTTTCGACCATTTCTAGGGACATAGCACCTTCTCCTGGGTTCGGTTCATGGATAAGATTCAACCAATAAGTCCACTCACATTATCATTACTTTAACGGCGGCACCTCGCGACGCTTCGGGGATGCATAATTTACCAGATAGTCAAATAATCGGATGAGCCGACTCCCTTGGCGCTTTTGATCCGTCCAATGCCCAATCATTCCGATAGTTCGCGACAAAATGAAGAAACCATTGAGGCTATCAACCGGGAAACCGATATCGACTAACACCGCCGCCATGGTTCCATCGACATTGAGAATGAGATTATCTTTTTTGACAGCAGTAATTTTTTCGACTTCCAAAGCAAAATCCAAGTGCGGAGTGGCCATATTCAAACTTTTTACGTACCCAACCAACTCTTTCACCCGCTTATCCGGGTTTTTCAAGCTTTTGACACGATGACCGATTCCCGGAACCGGTCCCACATTTTTCTTCATGTAGACGAGGAAATCATCGACCGAAAGTTTGTTGTCGATCGCATATTTAAACCATCGCCCCGCGTCCGTCACAGCACCACCAAAACGCGGGCCGATCATAATCATACCCGCCGCAACCGCCTGAGATAATCCTATTCCAGCACAAGCAGCAATAATCGTGGTCAAGGCTCCACTCACGCAAGGACCATGATCTGCGGACAGCATGATAATTCGTTTAATGATTTCGGCTTCCTGTTTGGAGACAAGACGATTGTCCCACAGCAACCCGATAACATGAGGGATATCATATCCGTTATTGATCAGTTCAGAAGCCGGATACCCTTGATAAAGCGGTTCATCGCCCCTGTCGTCACTGATGGTGGAACGAATCAGCGGCGTCACCAGCACTTCCCCTTCCTTCATGCTCTCTTGAACCGTTTTGGGAAGCCTTGGCATGTCCGGTGCAGCCAAATCCGGTATAGGCTTGACTTGTCCACTTTTCAGTAACTCTTCGTGGGTGGCCTTGATAGCCGGCCCCAGAGCCCCAAAGGTATCCGGCACAATCGCGCCAGATTTTTTTAAGGCTTCAGATTTTGCCCGCGCAGATCCCTCGCCCTTCAATCCTTCTTTCGCCCCGGCATGCCCGAACTTCATTCCCTTTGGAAGACTCTCTTGACAAAAGCCTGATACGACCGCGAGTAATTTAATGCGGCGTTTCTTGGCCCCGTACCATTCGGCGGCCCGTTCTTCCAAATCTCCGCCCATTTCCCCGACAATGACGACCGCCTTGGTTTGTGGATCGTTTTCAAACATTTCCAGATAGCTGACATAGTCGGTTCCCGGATAGGCATCACCTCCAATACCGATCGCCGTGGTGATGCCGTCTGCAAATTGGGAACAAATCCAAATAATCTCGTTCGACAATCCCCCGGACTTGGTGATCACCCCGAAGGAACCAGGACGATAGAGTTTGCACGCCACCAAATTATCAAACGCTCCCCCAATCACTCCGAGGCGACATTCTCCTGCCGACACCACCCCAATTGAGGAAGGACCATTAAAGGTCTTCCCAAGCTTACGGGCATGCTTACCCAAAAGTTTGGCATCTTTTTCAGGCACCCCTTCGGTGATCATGGAGACAGTTTTAATATGCGGGTCATTCAAGGCTTCCATGGTACCGGCATAGGCCCGGTCTGCTCCGATATAGACCAGACTTGTGTTAATCTCCGGGTGGTTGGCAGTCGCTTCAGCGACAGTTTTATAAATGGGGATCATTATTAACTCGGTCCCACAAATGATCTCATTGGTCTTTCCCGCATCGGGAGGATAGACAAACGCAGAGACATTTAATGGTTGCTTAATCATGTACCGGAACTCAGCCATACGACGAGCGGCATTTACCCCAGCCACCCCGCCTTGAATGACGACATGCGTGTCTTTCGTTGCAAGAATACTCATCGAAACGGTCTCCTACATCTTCAAGGTCTAATATGTTATTTTGCGGCCATAGCCATATCGACAATGTCCGTTAACGGCGTTTTGCGGTCAAATACCTGAATATCAAAACCCTCATCCTGGAGCGCACGCATGGCCGCTAATCCCTGCAATTCGTTTGGACCACCCCGGCGCACCCAAATTTTGACACCCTCTAGCTTGCCTTCCTCTTTGGCCTTTCGAAACGCGTTGATAATGCCCCCAAAGGTCTTTTTGACATCGGTAAAATTCGCAATCGCTCCACCCACAATAATATGCTTGATACCAGGCAACGAGCAGACTTTTTCCGTCAGAACTTCCACTGCCCAGTCCGGTGGATCGCCTGAATATTCTGCATAATTTGCAAGTTTGCCACCACGGGCCACCACCGCATCTGAATAATAAACGCTAGCTCCTCCACCGGCGGGTAACATCGCAATATTGCCGCCGGGAATCTCAATGAGTTTAACCGAGCCTTTTACCTTGGCATCAACCGCCATGACCTCTTCTTCATTTTTGGTATAGGCACGCCCAAACTCAGCAGCAAACGGAAAGGTCCAGTCCTTATGCCGGAACTTAGCATCACCATCCAGAAGGGTCACCGCATCCAGAGCCATAAGTTCTCCCTTGACACTGAGCACAACCGGATTCACTTCTACGTATTGAGCATCTTCATTATCAAAACAGGCATATAATTTCTTCAAAAATTCCGCCATTTTAGCGGCCGTATCGCCGGAAAACCCGGCATCCTTTACCAGGGAGGAAAGCGCTGAATCCGACAGGGTCTCACCGGTTTCGATGGAGACATGCTTGACCTTATCCCAATTAGATTCCACTTCGATGCCACCACAGGTTGCCACCAAGAGGTCCACTCCATCGCGCGTTGATTTGGCCGCGGCATAATATTCTTCTTTGTGATCAACCGCCTCGGAAACAATCACCTGCTTAATCGTCAGGGTTTCCAGTTTTTTGCCAAGCATTTCGCGCACAGCCGCTTTTGCCGCGGCTAAATCCAATCCCACTTTGACTAACCCCAATTTAAAACGAGAGCCAAGTGCTTCATGCGCTTTGACTACCAGTTTATTTTTTTGAAGCCAATCATTGACCTGAGATAATTGATCAAATTCCTCACTCGAGGTCACGACAGCATAGTTGGGAGTTGAAATCCCCCATTTTCGCAATAAGCCCATTCCCGGGCCTTCAAGAACTTTTGCCATAATCCAACCCTTCCTTCAGGGACCCATCATAATGGTTAAGGACAAACGTAGCACAACCCGCCTGCCGCGCGGAACGGTGCATTGTACGAATGCCCTCCTCCCGCTGCAATCAATCAAAAGACCCATGAACCCCTTTCAAAAGTCCCAGTTCCCCCACGTGGAATGCCCATAGGAACACCACCACACTCTTAAGAGAAAACCTATTTAAAATTAATTAGTTGAGATGAGAAGACCCCCATCCCTACCCTTAGCCCAGGCTTCCTTAAGTTAACCCCGCAATCGCCTACGCTCTCTCCTGCTATGAGAAAACCCCCTGCCATGCCCTAGCCATCCATCTTGTTGCTTTAAAAAGCCATGAACTTTACTCGATAAATTTTTGTATTTCGTGACAACCTTGGATTTAGGGGTCTCGTCATCATTCATAGCACCTTCAACACCTGGAAAAAGATCTTGTCAGAATGCCTCCTGACTCCTGCGACTTAATTGGTAAAGAAACCCCTTCTTTTCTACTCCAGCATCTTTTCGTGGAGGCCAGTTGAGCGGGATTTCTTCTATTGCCACGATAAACTTCTCTTTGAATCCACGTTCGATGGTATCCAACCCTAGTCGATTTGGATCACAAAAAAGGCTTTTTCCCCTTGGAGCCAGCACCTGCTCTAAAACGCGTGAAATATTCGCTAAAATCCCCTCGTCATAAAAAACCTCACTGCCCAACACCAAATCATAGAGTTCTTTTGGTTCTATCGTTTCCGACCAATTCAACCTGCATGTGTCAAAATTGCTGATATGATTCAAACGACAGGATTCCTTTACCGCTTCAAGGGTAATAGGCACCATATCTGAAAACATGGTGAATGCCCCGAGCCGAACAGCAACGACTCCGGCCAACCCTGTCCCACAGCCAATTTCCAGAACCTTGACGCCTTGCAGTTTTGATGGGAAAAACCAATGAATGAGACATTCTGATATGGCCACCTCAGATGGCCAAATTCGATCCCAGTACCCCCATCCGAGGGATTCGTCATCCCCGGCATCTAATGGGGTTTCAATAGAGATGTCTCGCTTGGCCTTACAGACAATGGGAATATCTCCGATTTTTGGTAGGGTCACAACTTTCACATGACTCACAGGAAATACCTTCCCCAAAAAAGCCGAGCCGGGCTCCGATCGGAGCCCGGCTCGTTGCACACATCCCCAGTATAAGAATAATACCGGAAGATCAGCCTACGTTGAGAACCTAGGCTAAGCGATCTAAGATGGCATTGAGAGTCGCGCTGGGACGCATGGCTGTCCTCACCTTGACCGGATCCGGACGATAATACCCGCCAATATCCTGAGCCCGTCCCTTTGCGGCTTTAATCTCTTCAAGAATTGTATCGACTTTGGACTCCAACTCTTTTGCGATCGGAGCAAATTGGTTTTTCAAGTCCTGATCATCATTCTGTGCGGCTAATTCTTGCGCCCAGTACAAAGCCTCGTACGCATGACTTCCCGCATTGTCCAATTGCCCCAATTCACGTCCTGGGGCCTTCCGATTGTCCATGAGCTTTCCGGTGGCCTTGTCCAAAGTGTCCGCTAGGATTTTTGCTTTTTTGTTGTTTTTGACTTGACTCAAATGGGCAAACGACTCGGCTAACGCGAGAAACTCTCCGAGGGAATCCCAGCGTAAATGTCCTTCTTTGACAAACTGCTGTACATGCTTCGGAGCCGACCCTCCGGCTCCGGTTTCAAACAATCCTCCACCATTGATGAGTGGAACGATGGACAGCATCTTGGCGCTCGTCCCCAACTCCAAAATCGGGAATAAGTCAGTGAGATAATCCCGAAGCACATTTCCAGTGGCCGAAATGGTATCGAGGCCGTCCTTCGCACGTTTGAGTGAGAACTTCATGGCATCCACCGGTGCCATAATTTGGATGTCCAGCCCTTTGGTATCATGATCCTTGAGGTAAAGATTGACTTTTTCAATGACCTGGGCGTCATGGGCCCGATTTTTATTGAGCCAGAATACCACAGGCGTCGAAGAAGCCCTGGCCCGGTTCACAGCCAGCTTGACCCAATCCTTAACGGCAACATCCGTCGTATAACAACTGCGCCAGATATCGCCTTTTTCGACATCGTGTTGCAGTAAGACATTCCCTGCTCCATCCAGCACCCTGACTACGCCTTTCCCGGTGGATTCAAATGTCTTGTCATGTGATCCGTATTCTTCGGCTTTTTGTGCCATTAACCCTACATTGGGTACGCTACCCATGGTAGACGGATTAAATTCGCCATTCTCTCGACAAAATTCGACCACCGACTGATAGATACCGGCATAACTCCGGTCAGGAATGATGGCTTTCATGTCATGTTCTTTACCATCAGGTCCCCACATTTTCCCCGAGGTTCGCAGCGCAGCCGCCATGGATGCATCAATGATGATGTCACTCGGCACATGGAGGTTGGTAATGCCCTTGTCGGAATCTACCATCGCCAGTGCCGGTCCATTTTTGAGGCAGTCCTGGATATCTGACTCGATTTCCTTCTTTTGGACCTCCGGTAAATTTTTAATTTTGGCCAGAATGTCACCTAACCCGTTATTCGGGTTGGCGCCCAATTCAGCGAACGTTTTTTCGTGCTTTTTAAAGACATCGTCGAAGAATGCCCTCACCGCATGACCAAACATGATGGGATCCGAAACTTTCATCATGGTGGCCTTCAGGTGTAACGACCACAAAATGTCCTTCTGCTTGGCATCTTCAACCTGCTCTTTAAAGAACTGACGCAATGCCTGGCAACTCATCTTGCTGGCATCCAGGACATCACCCTTGTTGAGGGTTAATTTATCTTTCACGACGGTAACGTTACCATCGTCCGCTACAAATTCAATTTTTCCCTTTCCAGCGGCTTTCTCGTCGATGGTGACGGACTTTTCATTGCCGAAGAAATCTCCGGCCGTCATGTGCGCCACGTGTGTTTTAGAATCTTTTGTCCATTTACCCATTTTATGCGGGTTCTTTTTGGCGTATTCTTTGACCGAGACTGAAGCCCGACGATCGGAATTCCCTTGCCGCAACACCGGATTGACCGCGCTACCTTTCACTTTGTCATATTTGGCCTTGATGTCCTTTTCTTCTTCGTTTTTAGGATCTTCAGGATAGTCAGGTATCGCATAACCCTGAGACTGCAATTCAGTAATCGCACCCCTAATTTGTGGGAGCGATGCACTGATGTTTGGTAATTTAATGACATTGGCCTCTGGCTTCTCAACGAGTTCGCCTAATAGAGCCAGATCATCCGGCTGTCGTTGCTCAGGCTTGAGCTTGTCAGGAAATTGCGCAAGAATTCTTCCCGCAAGGGAGATATCTTTGGTACCAACGGTTACACCTGCCGCTTTAGCAAATGACTGAATGATTGGAAGAAACGATCCGCTGGCCAGCTCAGGCGCTTCATCAACTTTCGTGTAAATAATGTCTGGTTGTACACTCATGGCATTTACCCCGTTAAAAGTTAACTAAGAACACGTTTTTCCTGGAACAAACTTGCCTCAAATACGCCATGGGGGAACTCTACAAGCGGTTAAGTTGAAATTTGTAAACCAATCCTCATGCCGTGACAAGAAAACCATTGTAAGAATGGTGTCACCCTTCTGCAATCAATCAAAGGACCCATGCCGCAACGAATCAAAAGTCTCAGGAAAGATGCGGAAAAAGGGGAAGTTTTCGAACAATTTATCCAAAAAAGTTCACCCTAATAGAAACATGAAGCTTGAGGAATAATTAAGAAAAACCCTTGCAAACGAATTTCATGAAATTTATCAATCGAGAAGTAGAAAAGTCTTAGAGGGACTCTAAAGAAGTTGTTGCCAACTGAGGGTCGCAACCGGAAGCACTCGAAGGGACGCGGCGATCGGACAGGTATCCAGAGTCATCTTCACCTCGCCATTTAGTATCTGCACTTGGTCCGCCAAGAGGGCACCCTGAATGACTGAACTCCCAATTCCACCGTCAAACGTCATTTGCCCAGTGACAATTATGAGCCCTTCCCAATGAAAAGGCGCGGAAACGCTTAGATTTCCCTTTACCAACAGCATGCCATATCCATTGAGGTTCTGAACGGCAAAGCGGCTCGAAAATCCACCTGCAAGCGGTTCTGCATACACAATGGCAGGATGCCCAGGAGCCCCCAGGTTCACACCGATAAGATCCCCTGAAATGACCTGGGCGCTTCCTTTGAGACTATCTAAAGCCTTGACTAAATCCAGGGATGCTGTGCCCACTTGTGGAGTCGAAGGATTTCCTGTGAAAGTGGCCATTCCTGCCAACGCACCTGCAGGCCCCAACTGCACTGGAGGACGGCCTCCTGCCAGTAGCCCACAATCATCAAATCCTTGAACGGCTACGGTTCCGCCAGCGAATATGACCTGGCTCTTCGCATATACCGGTGCCAACAATGGGGGACCGGACGGGCGTGCAACCTCCACCTGAATCATGGACGTGGCACCTTCCACCTGGCCCTGGCTGATGATGATTTCAACTGGGGAATATGGTGTAGGATTGGCTGAGGTAAATGCTGTTGGGATAAGTCCGCTTTCTGATGAAAATCCATAGAAAACCAGGTTGCCTGGGTGATTTATTGAATGAGTCGCGGTTACTCCATCCCCATCTTGGTAGTGAGGGGTCAGAGGGGTATGCCCCGCCCGTTCCGCATCATGCTCGGTTTTATGACGAATTTTAGTCCAGTAAGGTAGAACAGTTTGCACACTATTTGGAAGAACAGCCGTATTCGTGAGATTTCCACTCAAAGGAAAATAGTTGGTGAAAACCCCTGAATATTCCGGATCATTCTGTGGTTTCCAGTCAGAGGACAACACATAGGCTGACCAATTTGCTTGCAGGATGGGAGAAGGATCGCCGAGATACCCTGAGGTTGACAAGGAAGATCCACCTAAACGAACCACGGTTTCTGCAATGCCCGCCTCTGCGGCATAGAACGTTGTCATGGCCCTTCGGAAATTTCCACTGATTTGTAGATCGGTAGACGTGGCAAACAGAATGGTCGCACCCATAATGGAGGAAATAGCGACCAACAACAAGGCTGCAATGAGCGCTCCACCCATGGAGTTGTGCCAAGACCTCAATCCTGCATGGCTATGGAATCCCCTCATGATTGCCTATTTCTCATCGTGATTCTTGAATGGAGAGTCACCGTTCGATATCCACCGTTTTTGGCATACTGTGGATCGGGGCGTGACGTTCGGGCTGTCACAGAAATTCTCACTTGTCGTATAGCTTTGGAATTTGTAGTCGAGTTCCCACCCCGATCAAGATAGTCTACGACAAACGCTTCAATGTCCTCACCAAATGGTTGATTTCCTCCACCGGTATTTCGCCGCAGCACTTGGGTCTTGGCATCATAGACAAAGACAATCGATTCATTGGCATCATTGGTGATGCCATTACCATTTATATCAGCCCTTATAGAGAGTTTTTCTGGATCATACGTAATGCCCTCAAAATCATTAGTAAGATCGGTATCACGATTCACTCCGCGAGGATCATAACCCGCCATCAGGATTTCCCGGGTTACCAAATCCACCACCACACGAGCCTGTTGCTGCATGTCCAAGATCTGCTCTCTTACGCTCTGGGCTTTGAGTTCTTGGATATACAGGGCATAGACCACATTCACTGTCAGGAGACTCAGACCCAGGGCCACCACGACCTCCACGAGTGTATACCCCTGAGAGGCCCCTATCGAAATGCGTGTCATCTGCGTACTCACTTTTACTGTGTGAGAAAGGTAGTAAGTTTGGTGGTATGCGCATCCTGATCCCATCGTACTTCGACCGTAACAGTGTGTAACCCGGGAATTGGAGTATGCGGTTGAATAGTGAGTGTTCGTTGATGATGACTTGCAGCGGCAATAGAGCCATAGGGTTCCGTGTTGGTCCATGTACCGTTTAAGGAAACGGGCACTCCATCCCGCCGCACGTCTTCCATTTTTTCTTGGGCGAGGGTGACGGCTCTGGTCATTTTTTCACTCGCGGTCATGCCCGTATGAGCGATAACGGAATAGCCGGCAAATCCAAGGAGCGCCAGGAAAACCACCACCAAGGCCATTAGCACTTCTAACAAAGAAAACCCTCGTTGATCTCGAAGGCAAATCGTCAGTCTATATGGCTCATGAATCACGATGTTCATGAAGACTTCACTTTTACCCTTCCGGTTATGCTAACCGTAATGATTCGTTTTCCGGCAGAATTGGACAGGGTAATAGAAGACAAACTGGACGCCGTTCCTCTTGGTAGAAAGGATGGATTGTTGGATGCCGTCATTTTGACGTCTCGATAGCTCTCTTGGATATCGCGAGTTACAAGATGCTCACCCAGGTCGATCTTTCCATTATTATTATCATCATCCAATAACACATACCGGTAATTATCCTGAAAAAAGACTCGTTGCCTATTCCGCTCAACCACAGCCTTCATTTTTGCCCCTAAAAGGTCAGAAGAAACCTGCCTGGCTGCTCCATTCAATCGCCAATGAGGTAACTGGGATACCAACCAAGTCTGAGCTAACATCAAGACTATACCGATTATGCCAAGCACAATGATCAATTCTGTGAGGGTAAACCCTCTGGTACACAAACAGGATCTCTTCAGTCGTCTTATCCTTGTTTCAGTCACGTCTTGAAAAGATTTCATGTGACCTCATATATGCCTTGCTGCATTCGTTGGATACTTATAACAAGCCATGAAAATACCAGTTCCATAATTCTGTCCCCCATACCACCGCGATCAGGCCCCCGAGCGCTAAATACGGTCCGAAAGGAATGTATTGGCCCTTCTCAAGGACCTTCGAGGCAATCAACACAATCCCGATAACCGCTCCCACCACTGATCCCACCATCAGCGTAAGTATGGCCTGCTTCCATCCCAAAAAGGCTCCCACCATGGCCAAAAATTTAATATCGCCGCCCCCAATGCCTTCTTTTCCGAATAAAAAGGGACTGACCCACGCGAGAGCTAGTAAAACTCCTCCTCCCACCAACAGACCAAGAAGCGAGTTGACCCAGCCTGTCGGTAGCAGCAATGATGCGCACAAAAAACCAACTACAATTCCAGGTAATGTAATCACATCCGGAATGATTTTGTGGTCCCAATCAATCCACGACACTACAAGGAACACCGACACCAATCCCGCATACACGACCGTGGACCACGTGAGACCAAACCGCCAGACCACCAGGAGATAGCCCAGGCCATTTGCCAACTCAATGATGGGATATCTTTGCGGAATAGGCGCATGGCACGCTCGGCACCTCCCCAGCAGCCAAATAAAGCTCAAAAGAGGAACATTGTCATACCAGCATATCTGCCTTCCGCAATGAGGACATGCCGACCGAGGGGCCACCACAGATTGCCCCTTTGGCACTCGGTGCACACATACCGTCAAAAAACTTCCAATGATCGTTCCCAGAATAAAGACGCTCGGCCAAACAATCCAGTGAGACATAAAGATCACATATTACGTAGTTAATTTGACTAGGGTGAGTTTACGTATTCTTTTGGTTTACAATCCTAAAATGACCTGATATTCTCCCTTAGATAATTCGCCTAGAGAAAATGCCTGAGGTACCCATGACCAACCAACTGAAGCCGGATAAATTGGACATGCCACCTATTAAGCGAAAACGCCCGGAGGCCCTGACTCAACGCGAGCAAGAAATACTGCAACTCATCTGGTCAGGATTGAAGAATAAAGAGATTGCACAACAATTAAAAATTAGCGTCAAAACGGTCGAAGCCCACCGGGCCAATATGATGAAAAAGGTTCGGGTTTCTAATGCCGCTCAACTACTCAATGCCGCAATTCAGGAAGGCCTGATTCAGATAAAATAATTTCTGCGTAATTCTTAAGGTTTCTGAGTCCGTTGCCGAACTGCCTCAAAAAGTGTCACTGCTACAGCAACTGACAAATTCAGCGAGTTCATTTTTCCAAACATCGGTATCCTTACTTGTTGGTCGCATTTTTTCAGAACAATCGGCCGGATGCCCTCTCCTTCACTTCCAAACACCAGCGCAACAGGCTTTGTGAAGTCCACCTCTGAATAGGGTTCGACTCCTTCCAAGACTAATGCCACGGTCCTGATGTCCTGTTTCTGACATGTTTCAAGAAACTTCCCCGTATTGGCTACCCTCGCAATGGACACGTGTTCTAAAGCTCCGGCGGATGCTTTGGCTACCCCACCTGTCAGCCCAACGGACCGGTGCTTAGGGATGACGATTCCATCCCCACCCGCCGCCTCTACCGAACGGACAATTGCTCCTAAATTATGTGGATCCTGAATTTGGTCTAATACCACCAATAAAGCAGGTATCGGTCTAAGGGAAAGTTGGTCAAGCAACTCCTCTCCCTCCAGATACTCCTTGGCGGAAACCTGAGCCACCACGCCTTGATGATGTCGATCGCCAGCTAAGCGATCTAATCGCTCCCTTGATTCGACAGCCAGGGAAATACCGCGTTCCCTCGCCAATTTCACAATGGGAAAAAATCGACCATCAGCCCGAAGAATCCAAATTCGTTGGACGGGCCGAGACTGCGAGTGGAGAGATTCTAAAACCGCATGAAACCCGTACACCGTTGCCGGAGATTCATCGTTTCCATCGTGTGGTGCCATCGGGTCGGTCTTCCAGGATGATGCCTTGTTCGGCTAATTCTTTTCTGATGGTATCAGCGGTAGAAAAATCTTTCTGGGCACGGGCATCATTGCGTAGGCGGATTTTTTCTTCGATCCAATCCGAACTTACGGAACGAGAAGTCTCCACAGAACCGCCACCACTTATTATTGCAGAACCGTAAGCGGTTTTCTTTCCTTCTGCCTTTAAAGAACCGCCACCGCTTATCATTGCAGAACCGTATGCAGCAAACGGCCATTCTTTAGGATTCAACTGGAATAACCCGAGCGGTTCGCCAAACTTTTTCAGTGCCTCTTTGACTTTTTGTTTAGCCTGGCTGGATAATCCCTTTCCCAATAATTTATTAATTTTTCCCCGGAGTTCGTGAAAAGCCCCGAGCACTTTGGGCGTATTGAAATCATCATCCATACTTTCCTGAAATTTTTTGGCAAAATGATTCGAGACGTGCTCCCACTCTTCGTTTCCTTGACTATCCTCTTGAGTATCGAATTCCTCCAGTCTACGAATGAGTCCGTAGATGGAATCCATAGCCGATTTGGCTTCGGAAATCGATTGGTCAGAAAAATTGATATCGCTCCGGTAATGCGTGGAGAGAAGGTAATATCGAAGGCATTCCCCGGTTACGATTTCTGAATACGATGACTTCTCAAAGATTTCTCGAATCGTAAAAAAATTTCCCAATGACTTGGACATTTTCTCTTGATCAATCGTCACAAACCCGTTATGAATCCAATACCGGGCAAACTCTTTTCCCGTGTAGGCACAGGACTGAGCCACTTCATTTTCGTGATGCGGAAAAATAAGATCCTTCCCTCCTCCATGAATATCGAATGTTGGACCCAAGTGCTTGATCGACATGGCCGAACATTCGATATGCCAACCCGGTCGACCTTTACCCCAAGGGCTCTCCCACCCTGGCTCATCCGGCTTTGCTGATTTCCAGAGAGCAAAATCCATGGGATCTTTTTTCCGGTGATCGACTTCAACGCGAGCACCGGCCAATAATTCTTCCAGATTCCTACCGGATAATTGACCATACTGGCTGAACTTTCTGACTTCAAAATACACGTCACCTTCCACCTCATAGGCAACGTGCTTCTCAACTAATCCGGCAATCATGTCCACGATATCCTGAATATGGTGAGTCGCCCGAGGCTCTATTGTAGGGGGAATAATTCCCAATCGCCCCATGTCCCGATAAAAGGCCTCGATATATTTTTCCGTCACCTTCGTCCAGGGAATACCTTCGTTTTGAGCTCGTTGGAGAATTTTATCGTCCACATCGGTAAAATTTCTGACATAGGTTACCTGGTACCCGCTGTATTCCAAATATCGCCTGATGGTATCGAAAACTAACGCACTCCTGGCATGTCCAAGATGGCACTCATCGTATACCGTGACTCCGCAAACATACATTTTAACCTGATTCGGCGTCAGGGGGAGAAACAGTTCTTTCTTTTTTGTTCGGGAGTTATATAGGGTGAGAGGCATGACTTACTGTTCTCGAGTGGGTGTGGGATGTGTGATTTTTTTTCCATGATGTTGGACCAGCCAAAATCCAAGAACCAACATCACCACAAAAATGATGGAAAATAAATTGAAATACTTCTCTATGAGTTCTTTGACCCATGGGCCCATGAATTGGATAGCACCTGCAACGAGGAAAAATCGCCCCCCCCGACTGATGAGTGAGGCCACCATAAATGTTCTAAAGTTCACATAAAACGCGCCTGCCCCAATGGTAAAAATTTTGTACGGAATGGGTGTGAACCCTGCAATGAGAATAGCCCAGGCTTCATACCGTTGAAAATACTGATGCACCAAATCCATTCTGGCTTGCCCCATAAATTTAAGCAGAAGAGGCCGACCCCCAAACCATCCGATTCCATATCCAAAAGCTCCTCCAAGCACAGACCCCATTGTCGCAACCGTTGCGTACCACCAGCCCAGGCTTGGATTGCCAAGAGTAAGCGCAATGACTAACACATCAGGAGGTAGTGGAAAAAATGAAGATTCGGCGAAAGCGAGACAGAAAAGAGCAGGAACTCCATAGGGAGAGTCAGACCACGATAACATCCACTCGTATAATTGTTTGCCCAATTCCATACTTTTTAATTGAAATGGCTGGAACTCAGCTCCTCATAGACATTTTAGTTATATTAAAGATCGTTTACTTCTCCCAGAAACCTTGATTGGTTTTCGCAAGGATTGTTTTGAGGGAAACAGCGCGCGCTCCCAACCCTTAAGTGCCTGCATCGCAGAATAATCGGTCAGATCCAAATGAAGGGGAGAAATTGAAACCATTTGATTGGAAACGGCCTCATGATCAGAATGCTCCCCTCTGGCCCATGATTCTCGTTGTCCTGCAATCCAAAAGTATCGATTCCCCCTAGGATCTGTCTTTTCGACCACGGGATTGAGATAACGTCGCTGGCTTAAACAAGTCAGTCGGATGCCGGCAATGTGCTCCAATCGACGACTCGGAATATTCACGTTTAATATGGTTTCTTCAGGAAGGCCGCATTCTATTACCCGTTTCGCAATCAAAAAGGCAAAATGGCCTGCCACGGTATAGTTGCATTTTGGTAAGTCTTCCAGGGAAACAGCAATAGAAGGGATACCATGAAGCATACCTTCAAGGGCACCGGCAACCGTTCCGGAATTAGTAACGTCATCACCCAAATTCCATCCCTTATTGATACCTGATACCACCAATTTTGGCAGGCGGTCCGGTAGAAGATGACACACAGCTAATGTCACGCAATCCGCTGGGGTCCCATTAACGGCATACCATCGTTTTTTCAAAGATCGCAATCTCAATGGTTTATGCAATGTCATCGACCGCCCAACGGCATTTTGGGTTTTCTCTGGAGCCACAACCCAAATTTCGCCTAACGGGCGCAAAGCCTCAGCTAACACTTTGATGCCAATAGCATTTATTCCGTCATCATTGGTAATAAGAATGATTTGCCTGGAAGGAGAAACAATCATTTAAACCCATTAATTTATCAGGAGCCTGTCCTAACTGACAGGCTTTCAATTTATCAATCCTTAATTTTTCCTAATGGCAAAGAAAAGCCCGCCCCAATTATCCTTGGGACGGGCTTTGGTTTCCCCATCTTTGCTATATTGCCAACCCTAAATGCTTTTCATAAATTGAGCAACCGCTGCTGGATCCACTGTTCCCATAATATGGGATTCTGGAACTGTGTTCGACTTTTTCCCGGTTAACCCACATTCAACTTCATCCGTTATCATTTCAACTGGCATGGACATCCCTCCGTAGACATGTGGACCGGCCACAATTTTTGCGTTGGAAAACCCATAAATTGCCGTAGCCACATCTTTGGCCAGCCATCCGACATAATTAAACTCGGGAATAACAATAAGTTTGGCTTTACCACATAACTCCCTTAGTTCGTTTGTTGGGAAAGGTCGCAAGGAACGAATTTTAATTAATCCTGCCTTAATTCCTTTTTCTTTACATTGGCGGACCGCTTCGCGGGATTGTGCCGCAGCACTCCCCGAAGCAATAAGAAGAACATCTGCGTCCTCCACATCCTGAGCCTCTAACAATCCATCCATATATTGATTAATATATTTCCGTGAACGTTCCACCCCAGCCCATACTTCCTGCTGCCATACCGCGTGAATGTTGTAGGCCATAAAATTAGATTTTTGAACTGGAGCATCACGTGACAATCGAGCTGGTGGGTTCTCCGCATCTAAAACCGGGACCGACCCTCTGTAAGGATCTCGAGCTGGGAGCTTGAGCCCACGATCCTGCATTGCACAATATCCTCGAGCATGAGTCACAAAAAAACCATCACAACAGACCCCTACTGGAAGGGTCACATCATTTTTTTCGCTGATAATAAAACCCTTCATAATAAAGTCGAAAAGGTCCTGTTGATTTTCTGCATGAAAGACCAACATTCCGCTGTTCAAAAGATAGGAAATTTCAATATTGTCAGGTTGGATAGCCAATGGAGCATTGACGACTCTGCAGGTAAACATACAAACGGCGGGAAGGCGGTGACCAGCCCACGAGACGATGGGCTCAAGGCCTCGCAATGTTCCAGGACCTGCTGTGGCCGTAAAAGCTCGAACACCTGCGCGGGAGGCGCCAGCAATTGCTGACATGACGCCATATTCTTCCTCGCCTCGATAAAACTCCTTCACATATCCTTCCCCATATAAGACTCCGATTAATTGTAACGTTTCACTTTGTGGGGTAATGGGATAGGCCACGGACATATCTACATTTGATCGCCTCACCGCCTCTTTGGCACATTCACTCCCAGTAATGAATTCCCGCTCACGAGGAGCCTCAAAAAACATATATTCCGCGGAGACTTCCCGCTGGCGTTTGGCATCTCCATGAGGATCTTTTCTTCCCTTTGCGGTATCAACGGATGGTGCAACTGGGGCACTGGTAATTGGATCACCTTGGGGATTTGTTTTAACTTCTGATTCAAGGGCTTCGCTCATAGTTTTACCCCCTTATGCTTAAATAAAATATCATTCGATACACTCACGCTTCTCTTTGCATATTCTCAGCTTTATGGCCAAACTGTGCTGCATTTCCATCAACGGGGCTTTCAATACTAAAATCCAAAGGATTGGTGTGTGTTGTTCCACCATGAACTTTGGATTGCAACCCGGTAAAACGAACATTATTCCCATTTTCCGGCAATTTAATCCCCATTTCCTCTCGTACCCGCTTAAAAACTGCTGCGACCCTTCGGATCTTTGCGGCATCAGAATCTCGTACCGTGAACATGGCATCCTCATGACCTTGTTCGGCGCAAATAGCAGAAGTCCAACAATTGGTTCCAGCTCGAATCATTTTAAGAGTCAGATTGGCATAATGACAGTGCACTCCAATAAAAATACAGGCTTCAATCTTATTTCCCCATATGGTCAGATTGGGATGATTCGGATTGATCACTTCTTCCGGTTCAACCTTAGGGTACTTTGGGCGATAGTCTGGCATGGGAATGACGAGTACATCGGGTAATTGGGCCGCTAACTCTAAAACAGCCCTAGCCTTATCGGCCGCATGATCATTCCAATTCCACAAAACCATGGGACCAGGGAAAATTGTCGCATTCTTGCGAGTCAACATCGTTCGAGCCATGGCTTCCATAGCCAGCTCTTCCCCAACAACATGGCCAAATTTCAGACCATATCCCTTGTCAGGCGTCAGTACGCCAAGTTCTGCAGCAGATGGTGGATGAAAACCTTGTGGCCCTGGAGCCACGATTGCCTCTTCTAACTCTTTCGTTAATTCCACGTTGGACTCCGATTGATGAGTATGAAATGACTGGAGAATGAAAAGACTTTACTAGATTAACCTCTCAGCGGACTAGCAAGGACCGCTTTGGTATTTTTTTCCAAGTAGGAAATATTTTCAGTGAGGGCCGCATCCCCAATTTGATCGATCATTTCCATTTTAATGGCATGGTGTTTGGCCATATTATCACACACCCATACGCATTGAGCACACCCCTTACAACGATCCACGGCGACATAAGCCGACCCATACTTTAAACCCCTGTCCTTTCCCGCCTCCGTATCATACTGAATCGTATTGGCTTCCGGACAATATTGAGTGCACAACTTACAGCTAGTTGCAGCACAAACATCTATATCTATATTTGCAACAAGATACATCCCTCTCCCCTTTCAATTTCCTCTTTTATTTTTTAGACCGAAGCCTTTGCTGCTTTATTTGCTGCACTAGTTGTTTGGTCGGCCATTGAGGATGCTCCCAATGTCCAACCATTATCGACGGCGTAGTCCCAGCCAGCCTTTACTACTGCTAAGTTTTTCTCAATCAATTCTGCCTTTTTCTTGAACTTTCTTTCCACCACACTATCCAATGCGGCAGTTCCGCCCGACACCACAAAACCCTTTCCGAGAAATCGATCTTTCACAGCCTCCCCGGTGGCCTCTACAGTCGTAAGTCCCGTAATTGCGCCGATGGCTCCTACCATAGCCATATTGGTAGCCAGATCGATTCCGGCCACATCTAGCGACATCTGGGTGGCCGGGAGGTAATATATTTTTGCACCTATGTCTTTCAATTCTGCAGCTTGATCGGGCTCAAGATTCATAGGTGTATTGCTATTTATGAGAACAACTCCCTCTTTTTTCAACCCATAATAAAAAGGATTGGTGTAACTTTTCCCATGAGTGATGCACTGTGGATGAAAAACCATAAGGATATGAGGAAAGGTAATTTCCCCAATTTCGTAAATCGGTTCATTCGAGACACGCACATAACTTTCTACCGGAGCCATTCGCTTTTCAGACCCATAAAACGGAACGATGGTGCTCTCCCCTCCGGCATTAATGACTGCCGTACTAAAAATGTGTGATGCAGTCACCACACCCTGGCCACCAACGCCTGCCATACGAATGTTATAACGAATAGCCATTTTCAACCTCCTCCATTTTCATAAAAGCATCCAAACCAAGCACCCACTCTGTGGGGGGGAGACCACTACCCTTTTGCTACTGCAGCTGCAGGCTTCGGGAGATATTCTTTGTACCCGTACAATTCCCCTAAATACTGCTTGGCTTCGTCAGTAAGATATTCAGAAAATGCATAACGATCATTCTCAACATCTTTGGCGTCTTCCATGACTTTATCTGTTGGAATCGCGTATTCAATATTACATGAGGTATAGGCTTGGATATACGTTGGTCCCACTTCTCGTGCAATCAAAACTGCCTTTTTAATGACACTTTCCACTCTTCTTGGATTATTGGGAACCACTGTCGCCACATACGCACACCCTGCCACCTTGGCCATTCCTAACATATCCATCTTTTCAAATTTTTTCCCCAAAGGGGCCATCTTCAAAACCTGGCCCTTATTGGTCATTCCACTTTCTTGACCACCGGTATTCCCATAGACTTCGTTATCCAACATGATGGTCGTAAATTTTTCTTTTCGAAACCAGGAATGCAAAGTTTGAGCAAAGCCAATGTCTGCCATCCCCCCATCACCTGCCATTACTACAACATCTTTTGGGCGATCTCCAAATCTCAACCGAAGTCCACGCGACAATCCACTGGCCACCCCATTTTGATCTCCGTAATTTCCATAGACAAAAGGAATAGCTGCCTGAGAAATGGCTAATCGCCCGCAGCCTGCCGTACCAACTGTAATCGTATCTTCAGGGTTAGGGAATGCAATAATAGCCAATCTGATAAACAACGTCATTGCACACCCTGCACACATAGGATGTTCCTCTAGGATTTCTTTAAACGTTCCTACTTGCGAAACTGAGGTCTTTTTTCCAAATGGACCATGCTCAACCATGTCTCTATATTCTTTTGGCATGAATTTTCCGAACCCGGGCGTGAATTTTACATAATCGAGACTCATATCGGGCCTCCTCCTTGGTTAAAAGCAAAAATAACCACCACCATTATTGTATTTAAAACCAAATTCTGCTAGGTAAAATCCCCCAGCGGAACAAGAAACTAACAAAGAAAATAAATTATTGTCAATTTAACCGATAAATTTAAATTACCAATTAAATTTCCTAGGATGCACTTAGCCATTTCCTAAGTATTCACAACATAACCAAATTGCTCAATGTTTATTAAGGTTAATCTAGGCAATTGTTATAGATAATTCAACAAAAAAGAAGGCCCACCCTCTATAAAAGAAGACCCAGTCTCAAACCAAACAGCTTAGGTCTTTTGTCCCAGGTTTTTCACAGGAAGATGAAAATGGAAGTGTGGAAAGGGAATGGGACGAGCAAGCCTGGCAGATGCCTAAGGATTCTCCCAAGCTTGATGGCAGGCTAATCCAAAATGTAATGGATAGGATCTACAACTTTATCATTCACAGCCACTTGATAATGAAGATGGGGCCCAGTTGAAAACTTCCCCGTGCTCCCGACCAGGCCGATAAGATCGCCTCTCTGAACTTTGTCACCATACTTCACATGGATTTTGGACAAATGTCCATAGGTCGTTTCAATGCTGTACCCGTGGTCGATGCGAATGAATTTCCCCATCCGACCATCATAGGCAGCGACAACAATTTTACCCGCTGCCGGAGATCGAACCTCGGTACCGGTAGGAGCACCGATATCAATTCCCGCATGCAAGGCTTTTTTCCCTGTAAAGGGGGAGACCCGAGGACCAAACTTTGAGGTTAGGGCACCTTTAACTGGCCAGATTGAAGGGATTGAGGCCCATTGATCAGCTTTTTGCTGAGCTGCAGCAGAAAGCTCTTCCAGAATTTGGCTTTCCAGTTTAGTTTGTTGATTTAGCCACTCTAGACCAGCCTTAATCTCCGTTATTTTTCGGTCCATGGTCGGATTTAAACCAGAACCTTCCGAGGACATCCTGGGTTTTTCCATTGAAAGCTTTAACTCCCAAGATGCTTCTTCCTGTACCCCATCATACGGGATCTCGTCATAAGGCAATTCCTCTCCTCCCTGTCCAGGAAGACCAATAGGCAGCCCCTGAATCTCATCCGCCTCAAGACCAAACATGGTTTGAAGCTTCCGATTGAGAGTCTCTAAGGCCAACATCCGCCTTTTCATTCCATCTACTTCCGTTGAAAAATTGCTGGTTCGAGCACGTGATGTCGTTAATTCCTTTTTTATTTCTCCCAATTCACTCAGTTGGCTCCATTGGTACACATAATGCGTGATCACCCCACCCTGAACGAGCAGCAATACTAACCCCACAATAATTCCATACTTCATAAGAGATTTTCGGAATTTTAGGCGCCAAGGATTTGAGCGGGCTCCACGAAAAATTATGACCGTCAACGTATCTTCAGACTCTTTCATAAATTCACCAAAATTATAAAATGTAAGAGCATCCAGGTTTTTATTATTTCAGAGATTACGTCGAAAAAGACATTCTATTAATCTTCAGTCAAGCCGACTCGATCTTGGTTGAATCTCGAATCCAAGCTAAATATTCTTTGCTCCCAAGTTGAATAGGAAAGGAAATGATTTCAGGAATCTCATAACTATGGTTGGCTTTCACCATAAGCACCAATTGGTCAAACGCTTGTCTCACAGTTTTTACCAAAAGCAAATATTCCCGTTCCTCAGTAATTTGCCCATCCCATTTAAAAATTGATTGTACGCCTGGAATGACATTAACACAGGCGGCTAATCCGTTCTTAACCAATATCTTTGATAGGCTGATTGCCTCTCCTTCAGAACCCACCGTCACCATTACGACGATTTCTTCCATATAAAAATAACACCAAGCGCCTGATATTTTGAATGAAAGAAAAGGATCTCATGAATTCATGAGGACCAACAGCGTATGTCCCTGGAGAATGTCAGTGTTTCCTAATCATTATCGGCCGTTTTTTTAATTCCTGAAGCTTAAAATAATCTTCTGCTTGTCAAATATCAACCACAAATTTCATTTTTTTCTCGATTCTTCACATAACAATAATATCAATCACTTAGCGTGGCAATAGCCGATTGGGGTCTTCGTTGGCCAAGCCAATCAAATCTGCAATTGCGGGCTTTAAGGCCTCTTGCATGGCCTCAGGATAACTTTCGGCAGCATTCTCAAGACCATAATACGGTCCATCAAGCTGCTTCCCTTCGAATTCCATTGTCATATTCCATAACACCTTTGACGGATCATTTAGGGGGGTTAATCGAAGGTCAAGCTCCAGAGCGGTGGTGGTTTCACTCATGGGAAGGCCTAACATCCAAAAAACCACTCCAACGGGAGCGAATAGATACGAGTACAATCGCCGGCTCCAGTCGGTAGAACGCAGACGACCTCGAAAGGCCAAGTCCGCCGGTTGCTGTCCTTCATCTTTGTTATCTTTTGCAAAATCAACCGAGGAAAAAATTTCTGCATGCTTTAATTCCGCAACGATGGACTGAGCAAGATCATTAGTCGGATCAAACTTGACCAAATCGACCTCTTCAGGGTTGGGGACGGCCTCAGGGCGTTGATATCGTGTATCCCCATAGGGGACTAGAGGGATAGCGGCCTTCCAATATTCCTCCTTTACCTCATTTCCCCTCAAATCTTCTAAGGGAAGAACAATAACTTTGGCCGGGATTGTCGCGGCGGCTTTTTCGTTCAGATATGACCCGGTAGAGGCCGGGGGGTATTGCCATTCCCGTTTCCCAAGACAGCCTGTTACAATAGAGAGACAGAGAAATACCAATAGTGACAGGCAAATGCGAGAGACCCTCATGTCAATGCTCCTTTCAAGTTTGTCAGTGCTCTTGGCATAAAAACTCTGCAGCCAACAGTCCAAGAGGATCCATAAAAATTTTCTGGCAATTTTTTGAGAATGACATCTCTTTTAATCAAAAAATGATTCTTCGACCCTCTTTTCCCTTTATCATCAGTACTTTTACTCAGCCCCCATAAATGCCATACCTCTAGCAAGTACGCTTTAGAAAGGCAACACTGCTTTTCCTTAGAAAACCCTCCTTATGTCTTGGCATTAGCCAGAGGCCTCTTGAACAAAAAACATGGGGGAAGAAAATTCAAACCTGCATCAGCATGACCATGTCAGGAAGGGAAGCCGCCTGCCCGAACAAGGTGTTTCTGGAATTCTGTATACGAACGAGCCACAGGGAATTGGGGAAATTCCTGGGTAATCGAATCCGGAGGACAGAAAAAAAATCCTGCGTCGGCCTCCTTTAACATTGAAACATCATTATAGGAGTCTCCTCCCGCCAACACTCTAAACCCGATACCTTTCATCGCACTGACAGCATGTCGCTTTTGATCATGTTGGCGTAAGAAATAATCCGTGATAAACCCATGGGAATCAACTCCCAACGTATGACAAAAAATCGTTGGAAATTCGAGCTTCTTCATAAGTGATCCGACAAACTCATAATAGGTATCCGACAATATAATGATTTGACATCGTTCACGCAGCCACGCAATAAAATCAGGAACTCCAGGGAGGGGCGAAATGGTACTGGCAACTTCCTGAATATCCCGAAGCGTGATGCGATGCGCTTTCAGGACTTCCAGTCGTTTTTTCATTAACACGTCATAATCCGCAACATCCCTGGTGGTCAGACGTAGCTCTTGTATGCCAACTTTATCCGCCAAAGCTAGCCAGATCTCAGGAAACAACACCCCTTCCATATCCAAACAGGTAACAACCGGCTGCGCCATCAAGACCTCTACTCGTGGTATTCTTCAATAATATTCAGAGCGATCCAAAACTCAATGGATCATAAAAGAATTCCCGGGTTAGCCACAACTAAAAAAATCACAGAATGACCAGAACCCTGTTACTGGGTGCTGTCACTTCCAGAAAGTGAAGCTCCCCCAGCAAGCTGAAGAGATATCCTGCGCTGTTTTTTATGAATAAGAGGTGGAAAGAATTAAAACAATCCAAGAAGATCTTTCGGATTTTCACAATAAAAGTCAGGCCGTAATGCTGCAACTTTTTCTCGATTTCCATACCCATACCCTACGGCACAAGCTCGAATTCCCGCGGCCTGGGCTGCTCGCACATCATTCGTACTATCCCCAATCATCACCGCATCAGAAGGATCGACACCCAATCCCTCAAGTGCCCGGAGTAACATCACAGGCTCTGGCTTCAATTCCATCGTATCCCGGGGAGCTTCAACATGATGAAAGAGATCCTGTGCATGTAACCCATCCACAATTGAAAGGGTATACTCTAAGGACTTGTTGGTTACAATGGCTTTTCTTCGGTCCTGATAGTGATGAAGCACTTCCCAAACTCCAGGATAAAACCGTGTGGTTTCCACGCAATGCTCGAGATAATGTTTTCGAAAAATCTCTAAAGCTCTTTCATATTGATCAATATTTTCTTCCCCCACGGACAACCTCAATAGCCGCTTCACCCCATCACCCACAAAACCAAAGATTTCTTCCCGTGACCGTAAAGCTAAGCCCAAATCCTTTAGCGTCAGGTTTACCGACGTGGCAATATCTATTTTCGAATCGATCAATGTCCCGTCAAAGTCAAAAAACAACACTTCCGCACGCCATGTAGTCATTTCAGAGCATCTTTCTCATTTTTAAGTTCTAATTGTTTTATTAATGAATTTAACAGAAATTTCCTTTCCGGCTCAGATTCATTTAACTCCGCCCAACGAACAAAGTCGACCAGACGTTGACGGCCCACATGTGGAGGCAATTGAGGCCCAACAATTTGCCATCGGTCCCCAACCGCTTTCAAATGAAAATGTTGTATTTCACGGTGAGGGTTGGTCACAAACGTTACGCGTTCCCAATGCATCGTACCCAACACCTCAAAGATCACGGGAATTTTAGCCTCTAGGCTGTTTAGAATTTCCCATTGCGACACATCATCCACCATTTCAAATCGGGAAATCACGACAACCTGTCCCCAGACGGGCTCTTCCAGCCAAGCCACAAAGGGCCTTACAACCTGCCAGGTATGCGCCTCCAATCGAACGCCTTTTTTATCGAGGGATAGAAATTTCTGTAAAATTTTGGCGGGATCTTCAGTGATGTGGCCGCTTATGGCCTGAAGAGAGGTTGCTCCGAATACCACAATACCCAACACACACAGAAATACCCGAATGGGCCACGACAACAGGCTCACAATGAATTTGGGATCGGCGATTGAGCCATGACCACACAAGAACCACTGGGGTAAAAAACGACCTATCCTTTAAACAGGATAACCAGAATTATCCCCAATAAGAGCCAAAGAGGAATGGACAACATTAGACCCCAGGCCAAGCCTTGGGCTGTTTTTAGGCGGCCTTTTAAGGTTTGTTTTTCCAACGCCTTGGTTACCCGTAACCGGACGTCCTCAAGATGGAAGGGTTTTGTAATATAATCATCGGCCCCACGATTAATAGCCTCCACAGCTGTCCCTATAGAGGGATGCCCGGTGATCATCAGAAAAATCACCTCATCATTTTTGGCGTCCCGGATGCGCCTCAACAACTCCATTCCATCCATATTGGGCATAATCAAGTCCGCCATTATCACGTCAAAGTCACCCTTTCGATATTGCTTTAAGGCCTCCTCACCATTTTCGGCCATCACGACGGTGTAACCCAACGATAGCAAGAACTCTGACAAGGCTTCCCGAACTCCCTTGTCGTCATCCACAACCAAGATGCGTTCAGCCATTTCTTTCCACCTTTTCCTTATCCGAGAACACCATCTAAAACGACGAACCTGAATATTTGGAATCAGGGTAGTTCGACCACCACCACGTCCGGCGGAACATCGAAGGTTAGCTGACTGGACGACAGACCCGTATTTGCCTGAATGTTGTCAAACATCACACGGGATATATTCCCGCTCACCTCAAACAAGGTAATACCCTTAATGAAATACGTATCAGGAAAGAGTTTGAGCACAATTTTCCTGATAGTTGGAGGGGTTTGGTCAACAGGCTTAGGGACTAGGGTGAGACTCGGGAACTGTTCGTTATCCTTCGAGCCATCTTCGGATTCCAGAATGGTAAATTGCTGGGAGAGATTTCCTACCCCCTGAAGAAGAGTTAGAGGACCCTTGGACGCGGCCATTTTCGTAAGCGCTGCTTTGACCACCTGCTGATGCTCAGGGACATACATCATCACCTGATCACCATTCACATAAATCTGCTCTTCCGAAGGGTGCAAATAATCCCACCGTAGCAATCCAGGTTTTTTTAAATAAAGCCGACCTGAAGATGTAAACCCTGTCGTAAATCCATCAAGAATGGTTTCCTGGACAAATTCAGCTTGCAAATCTTTGGTCTGAGCATAACGAGCATCAACCTTGGCAACGATATCCTCGGAAACCGATGCAGCCGAGGCATCGGCTATAGAGATCACAAAGCAAACGATGGCTAAAAAGAAGGTCCCTCGTAGGAACAGAAGTGGCCTCATCCTATCTCCGCAATTGCCGTACTTCGAGCGAGAACCTCTCGTCTCCCATCACGCCCTGGAGCACCCACCAGCCCTTCCTCCTCCATTTGCTCAATCATTCGGGCTGCTCGAGGATACCCCACACGCAAGCGACGCTGAATAAACGAGGCTGATGCTTGTCCTGTAGTCATCACCAATTCTCTGGCCCGCTCATAGGTCTCATCGCGATCCTGCTCATCCACCGATGGTTCTTGGACGGACTCTAAGGCCACCGGGTCGTAGACGGGAGCGGCTTGGGATTTCACCCATTCCACTACCTCACGCACTTCCTCATCCGAGACATAAGGACCGTGCAGCCTGTTAATTCCACCGGTGCCAGAAGATAAAAACAGCATATCACCTTTTCCCAAAAGACTTTCTGCTCCATTCGCATCCAAAATAGTCCGGGAATCAATTTTGGAAGAAACCTGATAAGCGATACGTGCAGGAAAATTAGCCTTAATCAGCCCAGTCACGACATCAACTGATGGCCTTTGAGTCGCCAAGACAAGATGAATACCTGACGCACGGGCCATCTGTGCGAGTCTGGCAATCCGATCCTCAATATCCTTAGGAGCGACCATTATCAAATCGGCAAACTCATCGATGACCACCACAATGTAGGGCAACAGAACCCGCTCTTCTTCTGTAGACTCCAGCAGGGGAGCCCCTTCCTCCACATTCATTGATTGTCCTTTGCTCAGCTTCTTCGCGGTTTGAAGTGGAGAACCTGTCTCCTGACAATCGGTAACTTTTTTATTATAGGCATCAATATTTCGAACTCCCAATTCCGCTAATACCTGGTAACGCCGCTCCATTTCTTGTACGACCCACCCAAGCCCACGAGCCGCCTCTTTGGGATTGGTAATGACTGGGCGGATGAGATGTGGAATCCCATCATACACCTGCAATTCCAACACTTTGGGATCAATTAACAGGAGCTTCACTTCATCGGGATGAGCGGTAAATAAAATATTCAATAACAGGCAGTTCAGCCCCACACTTTTTCCTGACCCCGTCGCACCCGCTACCAATAAATGGGGCATAGTACGAAGATCCGTCACCACCGGCCGCCCAAAGATATCTTTCCCCAAGGCCAAAGCCAGCTTTGAGTGTGCCCGTGTGAA
Organism: Nitrospirales bacterium; assembly: GCA_021604105.1. Lineage (GTDB taxonomy): Bacteria > Nitrospirota > Nitrospiria > Nitrospirales > UBA8639 > Nitrospira_E. The sequence goes on from BQIW01000024.1 coordinate 36,591, forward strand.
GGCCTCTGATGTCAACATCTCTTTCAATCCAACCGTTTCCCGCTGAGGATTCGGCACTTCAATACCTACGGTGGATTTTCCTGGGAGAGGAGCCACCACTCGAACTTTTAAGGCTTTTAAGGCCATAGCCAGATCATCAGCCAAATTCACAATCCTGGCGACTTTGATGCCGGGACCGGGAGCAAACTCATACATGGTAATCACCGGTCCAGGATGCACATCTGTGACGCCCCCTTCAATCCCAAAACTTGCTAACGTGTTCACAAGAACTTCCGACTGAGATTTCAACACCGCATCGGTCTGATGGGCCGCCCGCGCAGCATGCGTATCCAGCAGGTCGGTGGGGGAAGGCATTTGATAGGACTTGGAAATTTTCTTGCGAGAGATAAAGGTGTCGTCGACTTCTTCAATTTGTGGAAGAGGAGGCGCTATCTCGGTTGTGGCCGGCAAATTATCTCTTTTCACCTTGGATAACTTGGACTTGGGCTCCAAAGTTTCCAATACCATTGCACCAATACCACCACGAGCAGCCAATTGACGATTAATCCGAATCGATTTATTCATTTTTGGTTGGGAGTCTGATACCCACCAATCTCGCTCCTTCACAGATTCCACAACGGTATTTTTGAATCGCCCCATAAAATTCAAGAGAGTTCGAGCAATTTGCCCAATGGATACGGGCACAAGCAAAAGAAAGGCAATGAGTAATAGTGCCCCTAGCATGATCGTGGCGCCAGTGACCGCCAGATACGATCCGAGTCCGTCCGCTACCCATTGCCCCACGACTCCACCTTGGCTTACCCCTAAGACATCTATCTGGGATACTGGAAGCCCGGCTGAAAATTGAAGATGTAGCAGTGCACTGAAAGATAGAACACCAAGCAGCGATCCCAGAAGACTTCCGGAGGTAATACGAAGTTTTTCGCCCCATAGGATGCTTAAACCCAATACGACAAGCAAGAATGGCACTACATAGGATCCCCCTCCAGCCAATGTGAGGAGGTAAAACGCGAGAGTCGCCCCAATCAGGCCTACAGCGTTTTCGGGAACAGAATGTGAAGAAGGTTGCTCAGCAAAAAGTATCGGGTCAAAAGACGAAAAGGTTGCCAGGCTGAGCAGCCCAAGAATGCCCAAAGTCGCAACTAAAATTCCTACAACTTGTGAGGTTAAGACAGAAAATCCCTTGGGTTTGTCTTTTGTTGGCTTGCTCTTTGAACTAGGGAAGATACTCATCAAAAAATCCTACCATAAGTGTTTCTATGGAGCAAACAACCCTTACGCACATGACAAGGCTGCCCTAAATCCTGGAGGCTTTAAGGGGCGGAAGGAAATATTGGGGCATTGAGCGCTTCACTCAAATACTGAAATTCCCTAACCGACAGCGTTTCCGCCCGCCGAGTTAATATAATACCTGTACCCTTTTGAGCCCTTTCTAGGCAGGCCAAAGAATAACCCGCTCCTCGTAATGCGTTGAAAAGAGTTTTTCGTCGTTTCCCAAATGCCGCCCGCACCACCAAAGCAAACACGTCGGCTTTCTGAGCAGAATAAGGTTGATGAACACGAATATCCAATCGTACCACTCCGGAATCCACATCCGGAACGGGGCGAAAGCATGTTCGAGACACGGGGAAGCCGAAACGAACATCAGCCAAGCGTTGCGCCATGACCGATAGCACTCCATAGTCTTTAGTATTGGGTTTGGCGGTTAACCGCTTGGCGACTTCCAGTTGCACGGTTAAAATCATACGACGGATCTTAGACCGAGCTTCTAACAATCGAAACATAATAGGCGTTGAAATATTGTAGGGCAAATTAGCCACTACCACAGCAGGTTCCGGGAGTTGATCGAAGGGATAGCGGAGCGCATCGTGTTCTTGAATATCAAGGTTCAAACATTCCGCAAATTCTTCCTTCAAGAAATCCACCATACGAGGATCAACTTCCAAGGCTAACACCTGCTTAGCCGATTGGCACAACAATCTGGTCAACGCGCCGCCGCCTGGTCCGATTTCACAGACATAATCCTCAGGCTGGATTTCCGCCAGATTGACAATTTTTCGAAGCAAATTTGGGTCAATGAGGAAATGCTGACCGAGCCGTTTGCGCGGATAAGGAGGAAGGGGTGTCATTACAGGCCGGGAGACAAATAAGAAGGGTCATGCCGGTTCTTCATAATGGGAAAGAGGGATCAGGGGATGCCGGTAGTCTGAATGTCCTTAACCAACTTCTTAAGATGCCGACGGCACATGTCCACTTCATCAGCTAATTCATCGAATACATCGCCCACAAAATAGGTGGTCTCCAGCCATTCCCTGGTAATGTGCTGAAGATAGGCCTGACTCACGTAGGGTTCTAGACCATCAACCACTTTTTTCTTCCATTTCGTGACATGGTCTTTTCCCTGCACCGCATTGAGGGCCTTCTCGGCCTGCGAGTGAATAGTGTTGATTTCCTCTATTTGACTCTGAATATAGGCCAATAACTCTGACGTTTGATCGGTCATGCTTGTATCCTTATTCCACCAAAACAGGTCATCCGAACGCGCCTGACACCAGAACTCTGTCGGTGCCACAACATGTTAACCACACGATTACACCGCCAAATCGTCATACCTCCCCATTGAAAAGGTCATGCCGATTGTAACTCGATGCCCGGCTACATAGTCAGCAACGTGCATGCGTTTTTTATTTTCAGGTTGAATCTCCAATAGATTCAAACTTCCCTGACCAGTTTTGACGCGGATGGCATGTTTCGTGATAGCCGTAATTGTGCCCGGGGCCTGAGAAATGTCATCGGCAATGCGCCGGATATCTGGTTCTTGATCTTCAACTTGGGCTTTCCAAATCCCCCATCGTTCACCCTCCAGGAAAGTATACACACCCGGCCAGGGCAACAGCCCGCGAATGCGATTGGCGAGCGTTCGCGCCGGTCGATCCCAATACATCAACCCATCTTCTTTGGTTAAAATGGGCGCCAACGTCGCGGCCGAATCATTTTGGGGCAAAGGGGACATCGTGCCCGCGACCCATCCACGCAGAGTCCTGACCAGTAGGGCTCCCCCAACCTGAGCCATTCGTGAAGCTAACTCTCCCGAGGTTTCCTCCGGACCAATAGCAACCTCTTCCTGTTGAAGAATGGCCCCCGTGTCCATTCCTTCGTCCATAAGCATAATGGTAACTCCGGTCTTGACCTCTCCCTGGATCACAGCCCATTGAATGGGAGCAGCACCCCGATACTTCGGGAGGAGTGACCCATGAACATTCAGGCAACCTTTTGGGGGAAGATCGAGAATAGGTTTGGGCAAAATTCGGCCATACGCAGCAACCACCACCACTTCAGGATTCCATGCTCGAAGCGTTTCCATCAAGTGGGGATCCTTCATTTTTTCAGGCTGCACCATCGGGATATTTTGTGACAATGCCAGCGCCTTCACCGGCCCCACTTGAACTTTTTTCCCACGCCCACTCGGTCGGTCGGGCTGACACACGACACCCACGACAGAAAAATCTGTCTTCAATAACTGCTGAAGTGTAGGAACTGCAAAGGCCGGGGTTCCCATAAACACGATGCGCATAACTAATTTTCTTAACACCGGTTAAAGAGGAAAATCAATTGAACAGGATATAACTTGCGAACTTCTCAGACAACAACCTTCCACCTTGCTTGCGATTCCACACCTCTCATATGGCCATGACCACGTGCATTGACTCCCTTTCAATTACTGTGATAGAAGCCCACGCGGGGGCGCATTCTGGCATTTTCGATGCCTTATATTAATTATTAGGAAATGGATCGCGAGCATGGGTGGACATAGTCATTGGTCAACAATTAAGCGCCACAAAGGGGCACAAGATGCCAAGCGGGGGAAAATTTTCACGCGCGTGATCCGCGAAATTTCCATTGCCGCTCGTGGCGGCGGCGATCCGGACGGCAATCCTGCCTTACGCCAAGCTATTGCTAAATCCAAAGAAGTGAATATGCCTGCCGATACGGTCAAACGGGCTATTCAGCGAGGGACAGGGGAACTTCCGGGAATGCAATTCGAAGAGTTTATGTTGGAGGGCTATGGACCAGGAGGCACAGCACTTCTCCTGGAAATTTCGACCGATAAACGTAATCGGACGGTCGCTGAAGTTCGAAATATTCTCACCAAAAATAACGGGACGATGGCCGAAGCCGGCGCGGTCGCCTGGCAATTCCAAAAAAAAGGGCTACTGGTTATCGAGAACCAGGCGGTGACTGAAGAACAACTATTCGAGCTGGCACTGGAAGCCGGAGCTGAAGACGTGAAACAAACTCCCACCGGATTTGAGGTCATTTCGGAACCAGCAGATTTTGAAGCCGTCAAGGAAGCCATACAGAAGGCTCAGATTGAAACCAGTCTGTCCGAGCTCACCTTTATCGCACAAAACCACATTCAACTTGAAGGCAGAGATGCAGAGCAAGCCTTAAAACTCATGGATCTCCTAGACGAAAACGAAGACATAGCCAAGGTCCATGCCAACTTTGAGATATCTGATGAATTGATGGAGAAAATGGCTGCCGAAAGTGCCTAGGAGCCTGTCCAAAATTCGACTGATCGACTACACAGAAGCGCTGGGTTTCTCCGGATTTTCAGATCCGTTTCCTCCAAGGGCCCAAGGATTCCCCCCAAACGCTCATAATCCCTGACTCAAACCGACAGAACCTCCTTATGATCGCTTATCTCGTGCAGGCTCTCTCCCTTCTGGGTTCTACTCCGCTCTTCCTTGGTATTTCTCTTTATAATCCCCACTCTTCCCCTTACAATATATAGAATCCCATCATTCCTTAGAAGAAAGTTTGAGTTTCACAGATTCATGATCGCCTCTCTGACAGGAATCCTCTTTTCAAAAACACCACAGGACGCCGTAATTTCTGTACAGGGCGTGGGCTATCATGTTTATATTGCCCTTTCTACCTATTTCACCCTTCCTGAAATCAATTCTGCAGTGCAGGTTTCTGTCTCCACCCACTTGCGGAATGACACCATTCAGCTTTTTGGATTTTCCACTAATGAAGAGAAACAAGCGTTTTCACTTCTTACCACCATCAGCGGCGTCGGACCGAAACTCGCCCTGAGTGCGTTATCGACCCTTTCCATCCCTGATTTGTGTACAGCCATTGAAACCGGTGATCTTGAGACCTTAGGTTCCATTCCCGGCGTTGGGAAAAAATCGGCAAGTCGAATCGTTCTGGAGTTAAAAGACAAAACCAATCGCATCATGCTTCCAGATTCCCACAAACCCTCACCTGCCCCGACCGAAACGACCAACTTACTCCAGGAAGAAGCCGCCTCTGCTCTCATTAACTTGGGATATCGCGCCCCAGAAGTCAAAAAAGCCATGAATCTCGCGACAGCTAAATTGGACGAAGCCTACGAACTCGAAGATCTCATCCGCACGACCCTCAAAGAATTAGCCAAAGGTTAGTGGAATATGGAATGGGGAGAGGGAAGGAGCATTATCTGGCAACCAAGATTATCACGTTTTTCACTCAGGAATAAAAACCCAATACGCCATGGCATAATCCATAGTAGCCACACCGATGTGTGCTACCCAAAGGAACCAGGCAAAGACTCGATCAGTCCATGAATTTTTTGAGTGGAAGAGTTGAATGTAAAGTGGATGGCGTCCGACAGCCTAGAGTGTTTCACGGATCTTTTGACCCTGGTAACCGCTTTCGAGAACGCGCTTAAAAAAGCGCAACACATCTGCTAAATCGAACCAAAATCCGCAATTGATACATTTTGCGTTAAATCGGCGTGACATTCGAGTGTACTGCCGTTCAACCAACATGGTTCCTTGGCACCTGAGGCACGTCATATCGATACAGACCTACTCCTGAATGAAAGCTTATGGGTGAGCGGATGGGACTTCCGCTTTCCCTCCTTCTTTTCCCTCGTCAGTCCCAAAAACCAAGAAGATTACGGTCCCTTTCAGTATTCTTCCTCAGACATGCCAGTTACCTAGCGAAGGCGATTTAAGATCACGGCCACACAACCCGCAAGCACTCCACCTCCCAAAATAGTCAGTCCCATGGAAAGTACTCCTTCCCAGGTCCCAGAATGCGACGAACCATAAATCAGATCTCTCATGCCACCCTGAACCAACAGGACAGCTAAGGTCAATAGAGACCCCATTCCGAACCACCAGCCAAAAGTTCGCACAGTCTCCTCACAAGGCTGAATCACGCTTTGGACCGGCGTTACGCTTCTTTTCGAGAGGCAAAGTCACTGTAAACATCGCATAAATCTGGTGTCAAGAATATCCCGATGGCAGAACGATTCAGGAGGGAGATGCCGAAAGTTGGCCATTCCGAATACTCAACCCATGATGTAAAAAAATGGAGACATTACTTGAAGCGTTATTCACAACCGCCAGTCCTGGCTCTTCCCCCCGACCGGTCGCAATCGATAAGGTGGTCAATGCGAAAGGGGCATGCGGAGTGGGATAATCTCTCGGAGGATAATGAAACGTCCCATCCCCCTTCCCAAATAACAACGAAATACTGCCAGATTGAATATTGGCAACGACCACATCCGGAACTTTGTCTCCGTCAAAATCCTGAGCCAATCCAAAATTTGGACCGGCATCCCCGCCTGATTCCCTTCCCTCTTGAAAAGTCCCATCCCCGTTTCCCAAAAACACGGTAATCGTGTTCATCTCGCCATTAATCACGAGAAGATCCAGGGCTTGATCAGTATTGAAGTCCGCAAAGGAAACCCCCAAGGGTCGCTTGCCAGTTCGATAGTCCGTTGGAGCTTGAAAGGTGCCATCCCCCAAACCCAGCCATATTGACACCGCGTGACTCATCGGTCCTCCATTGGTCACGGCCAAATCCAAATGGTTATCTCCATTTAAATCCTCGGTAGCCACGGAGGTAGGCGTATCTCCATATTCATATAACGGCCCCAATCGAAACTTTCCGTTTCCCATGCCTAACAGGATTTGAATTTTGTCGTTGCGGAGGGCCACCGCTAAATCAGGAAGAAAATCTTCATTAAAATCTCCTGTGGCAATACTCACTGGCGTACGATGAACCAGGTATTGGGCCCCACGCAAAAAAGTGCCATCACCTTGTCCCAAAAACACGAGAGCATGATTATCCCCGGAGCACGCCACAACGAAATCCGGCACCTGGTCAAGATTAAAATCATCCACAGCCACATTCCTCGGCTCCTGACAGGCAGTAATCGTTTTTTGGTTCTGAAAACTCCCATCCCCTTTTCCCAAGAGCAGGGACAAGGAATTTCCCTGAATATTGCTGGTAATCAAATCCGTAAATCCATCACCGTTGAAATCACTTGCTCGGATTGATGTAGGGTTTTTACCGACTGGAATATCTAAATAATGATAAATCAGATCAGGAGGATTATACTCTTCCCGCGTAGGACAACCGACCAAGGACAGCAGGCCCAAAAGGCCCAGAGGAATGAGAAGTCGAGCCCACAAAGATTGACTGGGATACAATGTTTATTGCCTTTCTCCAGAATATGTGGGTGGAGAGGGTGCCAATATAGATGCAGGATAAACCATACCGGGCGCCTCGAGTATACGGATTTTTCCAAATGATGTAAAACCGGCTAAGCATTGGATAAATCCCATTTTTCCACCAGCCTACAGACCTTGCCAAAGGTTATTTTGAATGGGATGACCATAGGCCACTGGATGACACAACACTCTTTATGTTATAGAGTTCCCTTGTCTTTTTGTCTGTTTGTAAGGAGGAAATCATGGCTGAGGAAAAGCAGAAAATTGATCTAAGCATGTATGGGGCGGCCGAAATCATAAAGTGGTGCATTACCCGCAACAACGGACGCATCCCAGGAACCGATACCGCAGTCTTCAAAGCACTTCAGGCAGCGGTGGCGGAGAGGCCAACCTCAGGCGATTACTATACGCTGGATCAATTTTATAAAACACGGAAAGTCTTCGAATTTACCCAAGATGAGATAGCAGTGGTTGATCGATGTCTTTATGATCTCCCGAATTTTGACGGCGCTCAGCTACCACAAATTCGATACAAGTTTTGGCCAGAGGCTGTCTGTTCAAAATAGGATGACACCAGGCCCCATACCTCCTGAACAGTCGTAAACTCTTCGATTGCCTATCTCCAGACAATCCTTGTATTCAGGCAGAGAATGAGTGCAACAACGCTTCCCGAGGGCCAAAATCAAGCGAGGGTTGGGCGGCTCAAACCAGAAATTCGGGTATGCACCTTCACGTTGGGATTAGAGACACCTGGTAAACTTTGGGAGTAATAACCCCTAAAGGAGTCCACGCCAGACCCCACATGTGTGGATCCCTTTTTTTGTTAGAAGGGTCCGTTGAAAAAAGCCGCCAGCGTCGTTCTCGCCATTATCCCGTGCTCACGTACTAAGCCTACGCTCCGCGCGTAAAAACGGCTGCGGCCTTGCTGGACGGACTTTTTTGAACCGACCCGGAGCCTTTGATGAGTAATCTCATCCTGCGCAAATTTGCCCTTGAATAACCTTCTTATTCAACACTCCCGCCAGGGTTATTCCACCATACCAACCAGGAACAAGCCACCTTTCGAGTAAACTCCCCTCAGCAAGCGAAGAGATATCCTAGATCGTTTTTATGAATGAGGGAAAAACCCTGGTGACTCGAAGCGAAAGGGATGATTACCCTTCCCCCTGAAGTAAATCCAGCGGAGAGAAATCATCCGTCAGAATCTGGCCAGGGGCTATTACGACCGGTCCCTGTGACATAAAAAATGCAAACCCTTCGGGCGGAAATCGATCACGATTCATCTGACGAGCCAGGACATCTAAAAAGTGCGTCTCACGCATTGCGGAGACAGGTTTCCCACCAAAATAAATCAGGTTCACTGATCCTTTTTTTGTATCCAACCACTCAGGGCCTGCGACACCGTAGGGCACCACTTCAGGAAACGCCAGTTGCATAGTGGTCAACACCGCTTGTGCACGACGAACATTCGCGGGCGAATCGGAGGACGCCAGATTAACGGCAACCGCCCCTTCAGAGCGCACATGCTTCCGTAATTCCTCAAAGAATTCCTGAGTCGTCACATGAAACGGAATGAGATGCCTGGCAAACACATCGACCCACACCACATCATACTGAACAGGATTGTTTCGTAAAAACGTGCGGGCGTCTTGCACATAAACATGATGGTTGAGGGGTGGCGTATAACCAAAATACCGTTCCGCGGCTCGGACAACAGAAGGATCCATTTCGACCACATCTAATTCCAAATCCGGCCAGTTCTTCCCTAGCCACTTTGCCAAGGATCCTCCGCCATGGCCTAAAATCAACCCTCGTTTAGGATTCTCGACAAGTGGCAACACACCCATCATCACTTGGCTATAGGGTAAGGCAAGAGATTCCGGAGTGGCTTTCCACATCACCGCGTGGAAGGTATTGTCCAAAATGAGAAATCGGAATAAATCATTTTCACTCACTCTCACCTGTTGATACGGGCTATCCTCCTGATAAATGGCCGGAGGCAAAATGCTGACCGGATGAAACCCCATCCAGGTCATTCCGCCTATTCCCGCAAGAAGTAGGGCCTGGAGACTGGGCTGGAGTATTCGAACTCCGAATGTCCACCATAGACCAAGACATACCTGAACCACGCCAAGGATAGCGACTAATGAGGCACTACCCAGCCAGGTTAAAAGATAAAAGGAGGTCCCCCAGGTCCCGATGAGGCTCCCGATGGTTGAAACCGCAATCAGCCCACCGGTATGACGTCCAAGATGACCCATGTCCCCGATCGCCAGGCGTAGGAGGGCCGGGAGAACACCACTCAATCCAAATGCCGGAACCGCCAATAGCACACTGGCTGCAAAACAGGGCCCCCAGCGAGGATCCTGAATCCATTGGGACACTCCAAAAACTACAGGCTGCCCTGCCCATGCCAATAACAGAGTCCAGGCGCCGGATAGCAACAAAAGCCCAGCCAATACCCTCTGTGGAGCATATCGATCAGCCAGCCAGCCTCCAGCCGCATACCCACTGCTCATAGCAGCCAGGACCACCCCGATCAGACCGCCCCAGACAAATAGTGAACTTCCAAAAACAGGCGCGAGAAGTCGGCTTCCTAAAATTTCCAGGGCCATCACCACTGCACCGGTCGAGAACGCGGTCGCAAAACACCACCATCGTGGCAGACTGGATTGAGTCAAGGAAGATCTTGTCATAATATGGAGACCTGCTTGGACAAAAGGGAAGTGATGCTAAAGCATGATATAGAGGGTGTCAATTCAAGACCAAACGAAAAGGTTCGCGTCCAGATTCTGCGTGCGAACCCGAACCTCATTATAAGCAAGACAATCGCCCCTAATCGCTGACAGGTGAAACAACTCAACCCTATCCGGTAACATTCCAGTTTTGATGTCCCAATCAGCTCAACCCCCACCAGCCCCGTCCTCTCCTCAAGGAGAGACCCATCGTATTAGCCGTGCCGCCGGGCTGATCGGCGTAGCTACTTTCTGCAGTCGGATTCTCGGATTTATTCGAGATGTCACCCTCGCCAATTTGTTTGGCGCCAACGCGTCGGCAGATGCCTTTTACATCGCCTATCGAATTCCCAATCTGCTGCGAGAACTTTTTGCTGAGGGGTCCATGTCTTCCGCCTTTATTCCGGTATTCACCGAATATCATTCGACTCGCTCCAGGCAGGAAACCTGGGAGTTAGCCAGCGCAGCATTCACCACGCTCCTGACGCTCGTGACCTCTGTCACCTTAATGGGCATCGTTGCCGCTCCGAGCCTCGTCTGGTTTCTTGCGCCAGGGCTCCATGAACAGGCGAATCAACTCGCCACCACCACGCTCCTGACGCAGATCATGTTCCCCTACCTACTCTTCGTAAGCCTTGCGGCTCTGGCCATGGGAATACTCAATTCCCTCCATTCATTCGCCGTTCCTGCCTTAGCTCCCGTCTTTTTCAATCTATGTGTCATTTTCTTTGCCGTGGCCATTTCGCCCTTATTTGATCAGGCGATTCTCGCTGTGGCCATTGGCATTGTGGTGGGAGGGCTCGCTCAATTCTTGATGCAATTACCCAGTTTACACAAACATAATTTCCCATTGTCCTGGAATTTTCATCCCCGCCATCCCGGAGTGAAACGAATGGGCTTTCTACTCATTCCTTCCTTGTTAGGATTAGCTGTAACCCAAATCAATCTCACCATCAGCACGGTTTTAGCTTCGTATTTTCAAGGGGGCCCCACGTATCTGTTTTATGGAATGCGCCTTATTCAATTCCCATTAGGGATATTTGGTGTGGCAATGGCCACAGCTATTTTGCCAACCTTATCCGCCCAGGCAGCTCGTGGAGCCATTCATGAATTACGGGAAACGGTAAATTTCGGGTTACGCATGGTGCTATTTATCATCCTTCCATCAATGGTTGGGCTGATGCTATTACGCATACCCATTATTCATCTGTTTTTCGAGCATGGCGCCTTTTCGGCCATGGATACGGTTGGAACCGCTTCGGCTCTTCTCGGATTTTCAATTGGATTGTGGGCGTTCGCCAGTTACCGAATTCTGGCAACGGCATTTTATTCCCTGCAAGATACAAAAACACCCGCAATCGTGGCTGTTGTTTCCGTTGGTCTTAATATTGGGCTGTCATTATGGCTTATGCAATGGCTTCAATACACCGGATTAGCCCTGGCAGCCGCATGTGCCGCAATGGGGAACACCCTTATCTTGCTTACCATTTTAGGAAAACGACTTCAGGGTTTATTGTGGAAGACACTCGGAATATCCCTGGTCCGCACAGGAATAGCCCTTCTCCCTCTTATCGCTGTTTCTCTCTGGATTGCAGGATTCCCGATATGGCAGACAACAGGGCAGGTCCTCGAAAAATTCGCCTGGTTGACTCTGGCGCTTGCTGCAAGCACGATTGGATATTTTTCCGTTCACCACCTATTCAAGTCAGAGGAGCTCACGCACCTGAAGCTCATGGTGCGACGAAAGATACGCAAACCTTCTTCTGCAACGTAAACATGCAGACTAACAGGCATACCTCCTCATGTCCGGCTGTTTTTGAGATAGGCGATTGCACAGAAAGGTTTTATGATAGCCGTTATTCAACGCGTCAGGCAGGCTTCGGTCACGGTGGAAAGCCAAGTCATCGCCCACATCAACCGGGGGCTGGTCATTCTGTTAGGTGTGGCCCAAGGGGATACCGGACGAGACGTGTCCTTCATGGTCCGGAAAATTCCTCGACTACGAGTTTTCCCGAACACACAAGGGAAAATGACGGAGGCGCTTCAAGACATCAATGGCGAACTCCTCCTGATTTCTCAATTTACGTTACTGGCTAATATCGAAAAAGGACGGCGCCCCAGCTTTGAATGGGCAGCACCTCCGGAAGAAGCACGCGTGCGATATCAGGAAATACTGGAACAATTCCGAGCCCTCGATCTATCTGTACAAGCAGGAATATTTGGCAAGCCCATGCTCGTGTCATTGGATAATGACGGTCCAATGACCCTCATCCTGGACAGCAGGGCAGGTAAAGGAGTAAATGTAAATAAGGTTAAGAACCCCATACATCAGGCCGATAGACATACATAGAAACCGACACACCCTGACGAAGGGACATTCGGTGGAAAGAGAGGTAAGGGCATTGATGACACAAATCCCTGAACAACATCCTCTTCGGCAGTTATTTGGCCGGCTGACAGAACGAAATTTTTCCGAAGCATTGGGGTGGCCGGATTTTCAAGTGACCGAATATGTTTCAAACCTGCTTCTCGAATTTATCCATATCGATCGACTCTCCCGTATCAAAGACCATGAGGGAGAACCCGTCGAAACTGTGGTAGAACTCCTTTACGCGGCCGAATCACACAGCCAACAGTCTTCTGCTGAAAAAGAGCGGGATATTCATCGTCATATCGGGGACTTGACCTTGTTTCTTGCTGGCCTTTTCCCCGAATATTGCAAACGGATAAAATGCTCGGGACTCATTCACCACAAAGATTTTTTGGTGGATTATGTCAAAGCCGGCAAACGCTCCTACGGTATTGTCGCTACCCATCAAGACCCTCAGGCCAAAAATCCACCCGCGCTCTTTCAAACGCTATCAACAAATTTTGAACTTTGTGTCGCAGGCCTTGGTTTTGTCAAATTAGACCTTGATCGTTTTCAAGATCCTAGCCTGAATCAAGCACAAAGCCACCTGTTCCATTAAGGGCTGTCCTTCCAGCCTGCCCTCTTAGCTCGTTCTTCAATATGGTGACTCACCTGGGGAAGCTTAATCTTTGCCCCGCTAGATTTATCGGGATGGCCCGTGACAACAACCACAGAATCGGCAATTCCGCAAAAAACAGCCTAGTCAACATCAATGTTACAGAACATCACAATGATCTCAAGGCCCCATGTGTTTCACTTGCATGTTCCATGATGCCGCTTCTTCGCTTCAACCGGGTCAATCAGGAGGATCCCTTCCGGATCAAGAAGAGACAATTTTCCTCTCACGGCTATTCAGATGACATGAAAATATGCCGAAACGCCTATAATTAGAAAACATCACGGATATACCCTCGTGTTCATGAACCCAGGTAATAGGTGGATTTGGAGTTCTTCCTAGGCAGAATCTCTCGAAACACTCGCGGAGGTCTTCTGACCAAGAGCCTTTTATGACACCGGAACTTGAAAAGAAACTCCAATCCTGCCCAAGTCTTCCAAGCCCTACTCCGGTCGCAGTCCGAATCATCACTTTAGCCAATGAACCCGAAGTCGACATCGACCGTATCATCAAAATTCTGCATTGTGATCCGGCACTGGCCAGCAAAATCCTACGAACCGCGAATTCTCCCTTATACCCTTATTCCAAAAAAATCGAGAATCTTCATCAAGCGGTCATGGTCCTTGGTCTCAACGCGACTATTTCTCTTGCCCTGTCCTTTTCGTTAATGAAATCGCTTCAGACCAATCGAAAATCTGGCTTGGACTACTCGCTGTACTGGAAACGTGCCCTCCTAGCTGGAACAGCCTGTCGTGTCCTTGGGACGACGTGTGAATTAACCGGAATAATAGAAGAGTTGTATCTTTCGAGTCTTATGCAAGATCTGGGGATGCTCGCACTCGATCAAGTGTTCTCGGACCTCTATAAGAATCCGAAGCTGGATCAAACATGCCATGCCAGCATTATCGCCCACGAGAAGCAATGTCTGGCAGTGAATCATGCCGCTGTGGGAAGTTGGCTCTTGACGCAGTGGAATTTTCCAGACCGCCTCCGGTTGGCTATAGCCGGGAGCGATGACTCCTCCCGCATTCCCCCACAAGATGAACGCGCGAAATTTGTCTATTGTGTATCGCTGTCAGGGAAAATTGCGGAAATATTTTTGCGCGAGTCTCATAGCGACTACCTCCAAGTTGTCAAAGAAGAGGCCCATACCTTGCTGAACCTCACTCCAGAGGCGCTTATGGAAGTGCTGGAAACGACCGAAAACCTTATTCCAGAGACGGAGAAAATCTTTCAGACAGACCTACAGACCTGGACCGAACCTCAAGGGATTCTGGAAAAAGCCAGGGAGACACTCCTCCTCCGAAGCCTTCAGACTATTCAGGAAGTTCAGGAACTCCAAATCAACAAAGCCACGATGGAAGCCCAATTCCAAAATTTGGAGGAAATCCACCGTATTGATCCACTCACTGGGGCATTGGCAAGAGCTTACCTCGATCAATACTTGGACTGTTCTTTTAAACAGGCACTCGTCAATGAAGAATGTTTGACCCTGGTATTTGGAGACCTTGATAAATTCAAATCGGTCAATGATAGGTATGGACACCAGGCGGGAGATCGCATCCTTCAATCCACAGCACGTCTCCTGCTTGCACGGGTTCGCACCACCGATAAGGTCGGACGTTATGGAGGGGAAGAATTCGTGCTTATTCTCCCGAAAACCTCATCAACGGCCGCTAAAACCGTGTGTGAAAGAATCCTCTCCGCGTTTCGTAACACAACCCATGAAATAGCCGAAAATCAAAACATTGCCGTCACCGTTTCTCTGGGAGTCGCAACACACACGCCGGATAAGCCCTACCTCAATATCACCGACCTGCTCCTTGCGGCAGACAAAGCCGTCTATCACTCTAAATCCCATGGTCGCAACCAGTGCACCTATTATGAGAAAATAAAAATCGAACAGCCAGCTTAACATTGGAAGCAGACACGACCCGTCACTTCACTCTTTTTTCCTTTAACCCTTTCATTCTTTGGCTAAGCACACCGTCATTCCGACTCCAAAAGTCCTGATTCATGGGGGTGCTGGCTCTCGACAACCGACCCACAGCCAATCAGTTTGTCTGACAGAGGCACTCGTGGCTGGATATGAATGCCTCAAAACAGGGCATTCATCATTAGATGCGGTAGAAACCATGATCCGCTACCTGGAAGAATCGGGACAGTTTAATGCCGGGAGAGGATCGCTTCGACAACTCGACGGAATTCAACGGATGGACGCGTCAATCATGGAAGGCCAAACCTTATCGGCTGGTGCCGTCGCAGGACTGGAAGGATATCTTCATCCAATCTGCGCCGCTCGACGGATCATGACCGACACCGACCATGTGCTGATAGCCGGCCCGCATGCCCATCGATTGGCTCGGCATTTTGGTCTCGCCCGGTTGATCCACCGGAAGAATTCGACTCCACTGAGGAACAAACCGATTTCAAGAAAGGCGAAAAACCCTAAATCCCTCGCCCTTTACCGTCAGTTAGGAATGTATGACACAGTCGGTGCGGTTGCTATGGACCGATCCGGCCATCTTGCCGCAGGGGCCTCAACTGGGGGAGTGGCAGTGATGTTACCTGGCCGGATTGGAGATACCCCCTTAATCGGCGCGGGAGTGTATGCCGATGATACCGCCGGTGCCATTTCCATGACGGGATTAGGAGAATCCATCATACGAACCGGCATGGCCAAACATCTAGCTATCCTCCTCGGGCTAAGCTGGACACCCGTAAGAGCTGCCAACCATGCACTCAGGGCACTCATCAGCCGAATACAGGGTGAGGCCGGATGCCTCATCCTTGATCGCACTGGCAGGCTTGCGATTCGGCATACCACCCGATGGATGAGCGCCGGATATTGGAACGGCCGAGGTAAGCCTGTGGTCAAAAATCGTTTTCCCTAAAGCGCGCTTAATGCCCATTGTTTATTAAAACGCTCAACCTTGGGCATCTATCGAAAAATAGCACCATATTGTCATTGATCATCCGAAATATGGGATACTACATAAAGGAATTTTTACGATGTCTTCTTCCACCTTTCATCTCTCTATTCCGGTTAAGGATATCGACTCCACGAAAGAATTTTATGTTCAGGGCCTGGGATGCGGCCCATAGCTGTTAAGCTAAGCCTTGGCCTTATCCCCTGTGGAGTTTCGGATCGAAGCCCGCTTCGAGCATTTCCAGCGTGGTCATCCGTGAGCGTTGGCGATGTTTGCGACAGTGCCTGAGCAAGGTCTCAAGCTCAT
>BQIW01000025.1 GCA_021604105.1 Nitrospirales bacterium
TCATACGGATACAGCATCTTTCGTCCTAACTGCCAGTTATACACTTCAGGCATTGTCGTCCTCCGTTTCGGTGAAAATGTCGGGGCTGAACGGTCGGAGTCGGCCAACCCTCAGGTCGGCAACCCCCCGGTATCAACCCAACAATCTCTTTTTCGTAAATTTCTTAAGGCCATGACCCTGTTTACCATATGACTGAGATTGTGAAGATCTACAGTTTTGATCACTACCTCACAATTCCCTAATTCTTTCATTTCCTGTGGATCTACCCAACCTTCATATGCGGTAAAGATAATTGCTGGTACAGAAGAAATTTCTCGAATGGCATGCACGGTTTCCACCCCATTCATCCCACCCATTTTATAATCTACCAAGATCACATCAGGTTCATCCCTATGATCTCTCAAAAATTCCATCAAGGCCTCTCCCGATTCAAAAACACGTATCATGCAATGAAAACGGGAAAGTTTTTTCGCAATATTTAACCGGACCACCTCATCATCATCCACCACAAATACAGAGGGCTTGCTCACCGGCTGGTCCTATCATCTTGTTCATCTTGCTTCCCTCCATAGTTTTCATGCTAAAAGGCTGACAAGAATTTTTTCAACGATCACTAAAAAAAGAAGGAGGCCGGGGGGAGGTATTCATCATATTTCTTTCTAGACGTCAATATAGAAAAAATATCCCCAGCCTCCAACTCACCTACACTTTGATCCGGATATGATCACCCTTCAGCCATTTGATCATGAACTCATTCTCCTGGCCTGGCGTAAACCCGGTCCGAACCGGTTCCCACGGCCCCCGTCCGCCGATGCCGCCATCCTCTGCTTTCGTGATCCGGATGAGACATTCCTTCGGCACCGTGTTGACCGCATGATGATCGATTTCAAAACCCCATTTGAATTTCCACTTGTTAGCCATTTTCCCTGGCAACGAATCCAATTGGTGCATCGGCATCAGCCAACTGCGGGTAAAGGATTGCTGCGCCCCATACCGGAAGTTCGATTGATAGCCCGTATCCAGCGCAATCGCCCGTCCGTCCGGCCGGGTTTCATGGCCCTTCACCGACTTCGCGGTCGACACGTAGGGCGCATGCTTGGCCATCGTGACATGGTACGGGAAGGCCGGGTTGTACTTCGCCCGGATCATCAACCGCGCCACCTTGTAATACGGGTCACTGGGTTTCCACCCACGATACGGCCGGTCCACCGGGTTCCCATCGACGTAGACATAGTCCCCGTCGTTGATGCCGCGATCTTTGGCCGCTGATGGGTTGATATGGATTTGATGTTCCCCAACCCCCGGTGTCCGCTTGTCCATCCGATAGGCATCGCCAAAGTTGGATTCATACATCTGCACCCAGTCATTTACCGACCACTGGCTATGCACCCGATGCCGGGTCTTCGGCGTCACGCAATAGAACTGATACCCCTTCTCCCAGAGCGGATTGGCGTACCGTTTAATTTCCGCCCAAGGCAACTTGATGTTGCGGACGGTTTTATCGTCATGATGTTGCGCCGTGATCGGAATCCCATAGTCATCCGGCCGGATATATGGATTGGATGACATGATCGCATTGGGCAAGTAAGGGGTGGCCTCCGTCCCTTCACGGTGCGAGATGAAGTTTTCCCCATATTCAATGGCTTCCGGCTCCACCCGGTAGGTCTCCAGGCGTCCGCTGCGCGTCCAATGCGGCTTCGATTCATTGGTCTCTTCCCACAATGGAATACGAGGATAAGTCCGGGTCATCACCATCCAACCCTTTTCCGACTTCAACATCGTGTCCGCGTTATAACCATACGACGTACTACCGGCATCCAACAACCGTTGCACATACACATCCACACGGTTGTCATAGACAAATTTAAAATAATCTTTAAATCGCCCATCCCCCGTTATTTCGGTGAGTTTGGCCGCGACGCCCGCGACCGTATCCAAATCGTTCCGCGTGTCATACAACGGCCGGATGCCACCTTTCCATACCTGCATCCAGGGGTTGGAGACGGTGGCGGTCATTTCAGGATAGGTAAACTCCATCCATCCGTTCACCGCAAATGACACATCGGCGTGATTCACATCTGATGTCATTTCAATGTCCTGAGTCACAATCGCTTCGATGTGGGGATCCACATTCTTGACCATGTCATAATGGTGTTTTGAATTATTGAGAATATTGACATTCGCCACCCATCGGAGCTTACTCGGTGTCGGCATATGCGTCTTTCCGGTAAACACCCGTCGGCCATACTTGGGCGTATTCACAATCAACGCCGTATCACCGTGATTCCAGTAGGTCGTCTCTTCGCCATAATAATATGGACGGTAACTAATCTCTTTCCCATGGGCATTCGGATCCGTCGTGATCTTGAACGGATTTTCCCCGGTGTGGATCCCAATGCCTTCCCCCGACCATGGCGTGGCCGCCCAAACACCAACCTTATAGTTTCCTGACCATGTATGACATCCCGAACCGAATTTCCCCATGTTTCCGGTCAGGGTCATCACCATGGCCGCCGCACGCCCCATCGACGTCATATGAAAATAATGGCAGACGCCTTCTCCATTATGAATGGCGGCCGGTTTGATGGTCCCGTTATCTCGAGCCCATCGCACAATAAGGTCTTTCGGACATCGATTAATTTGGTGGACCGTATCCAGATCGTAATCCTGAAGATGGACCTGATACATCTGGTAAAGGGGCATGACATCTGCCTCTCGCCCACTCAGTAATTTCACCCTGAACGATCCCGTCAACGCCGGATCGAGACCGCTGTTCTTAAAGTGCCAACCCACCAGTTCTCGGTGAAGCGGGACCGCCTTGTCCTGATTGAGATCCCACACCATAAACCCTCCAAGGCGAGCGATCTGCGAAGACGAAAGCCCTTGCACTTTACCCGAGTAAGTTTTGGAGAAATCCGGGAAGGCGAAATCTTTAATGACATCGCGCGGATCCAAATATTGCAGAGTATCCGTGCGAATCAACAAGGGTAAATCCGTGCTGGATCGAATAAAATCGCTGTCCTGAAGACCATCGTCTAAAATAATTTTGCAGGCCCCGAGAAATAACGCTCCATCTGTTTCGGGACGGACCGGCATCCAATAGTCGGCCCGTTGTGCCGTTGGATTGTATTCCGGGGTAATGACCACCACTCGACCACCCCGTTCAATAGACTCCAGCTTCCAATGAGCTTCCGGCATCTTGTTTTCGACGAAATTTTTGCCCCAACTTGTATTCATCTTGCTGAATCGCATATCGGAAAGATCACAGTCGATGGCTTGCGCTCCGGACCAGAATGGTTGCGAAGGATCCTGGTCACCGTGCCAGGTCAAATTATTAAAATACCGCCCACCCTGGGCATTATCCGGTCCAACTTTTCTCACCCAACTATCCAACAAAGCTCCACATCCACCGTTCATTCGGGTAATGCCCATTTTGCCTATGACACCCAACACGGGCATACCGGCACGGAATTTCATGCTCCGCACACCTGAGCCCTTCATCATCTCGATCATTTCCGGAGGATACCCTTGTTCCCGTAGTCGCCTGGCACCGGCCTCGCCGCTATACCGGTTGGCGATCACGATCATGGCCTTGGCCAAATAGGTAAACGCGGTATCCCAGGAGACCCGCAACATATCATCCAAATAGCGCGCATTGAATTTATATTTCGTCATGACCGTTGGGTCTAATTCAGGACTTCCGTCATCCATCCAGGCTTTCCAGCCGCGCCGCATCAAAGGCCCCTTTAAACGATATGGACCATACACCCGGCGATGGTAGGTATACCCCTTCAAACACATCCGGGGATTATGGGCAAAAGTTCCCCGATTCCCGTACATATCCTCATAGGTTTGATGATCGTAGTTTTGCTCTACGCGCATCACGACCCCGTTCCGGACAAACGCACGAATACGACAGGCATGCGTGTCATTCGGGGAACAACACCAGGTAAAGGAACTGTCATACCGGTATTGATCGTGGTAGACCCGCTCCCAGGAGCGATCAGGGTATTCACCCAATGGATTGCCCACCTCCACAACGGGTTGTAATGCCGTCAATGCCAACGCGTTATCCGCCAACGCCACAGCAGCCACAGTGCCTGCCGTCATTTTTAAAAATTGTCTTTTTGTTACCAACATCAAACACTCCTCCTTACAAAGGTTGAAAGTTCTGGCTCACGATACGAACCCTTTATTCCTCCTTTCTTAGAGACTGCCTCAACCGATGTCTTTCCCAAACATCCAATTCGGCAGGTATGGCCACCGCGGTTTTTGGGGGATCGACCATAAGATTGGCCCATCCCAACAGTAAGACTCCCACGAAGCTGACGATCCCGAAGATCATTTCAATCAGAGGATTGGCAACCCAGAATTCCATCATCTCGCTCTCCTTCACCATTCAATCAGTCCGTGTATGCGCCTCACCTTGAATAAGTGAACGCGCCTTTCAAACCCGATCTGGCGCTGATTCTATGAATCCATCATTCATTCACCCCTCATAGTTTTCCCATGAAATCCATCAGGAGCGACTGGCCGTTTGAGGCGTGAACTGCGGCACAGCGGGTGATTCCGGCACCTTCGGCATCTCAGGTACCGGCGATTTTTTACCGGCAAATGCCGCCAGCCAGAACACGAATAGAATAGTCGACCAGAACAGCAGAACGTTGAAGGAGATCATATTCGCGGCAAACCCGATTGTGTGGGTATAGGCCCAGGGCGAGTTATCCCGCATCACCTCGTTGACATGCCAGAAGAGGCGGACCGACGAACGGATGTATCCCATCAACGCCATCATCCAGGTAAATTCCGTGGCCAGTGCAATCAGGGCATATTGCGATCTCGCCGGCATTTTGCCCCATTGAATAGGGCCGGCCATCCTGGCATTTTTCAGCATGGCCAGATTCATCGGCATCATTAACAAAAGGCAGGACATTGTGGTGGCCACCTGGGGTACCGAAAGTCCAATCCGGACATTGGCCGGAATAAAATACCCGTAGATAGCTAACCAAATAATATTGAGACTTCCGATCACGAAAAAACAGGTCATAAAAATATTGCCGAACTTTTTCCATTTCACTGCCGGAATCAAATTGCCTCGCTGATACCAAATGAAACTCACAATCGTCACAATGATGAGCATATTGATTCCGCCATTTTTGGCAGACATCACCCCATAGTTGCCTAAAACGGGATGCTGTTGCCCTCCCATGGCTTTCAACTCAGCCGGGGTCATCACAATGGTGTGGGGCGTGATAAATACCAGAAGCCCCACGATCGCAATAAACACCAGATATTTAATATATCGTTGAAATCGTTCCGCACCGGGCATCCGTCCGAAGCATTGCCACAAGTAATAACTCGTACTCAGAAAGAGGGCACCGATCATGGTGGCCTGAATGATAAACAACCAGGCGAGGAGGCCTCCCATCAGGGTAATGCCCATTTGCTGGCGATAGGCATACACCTCCCGCATGAGCCAATAACCCGCAAACGGCAATGGGATAAGGAAAATGACTGCAATAAACATTGCGACGTATCCCATCCAGTCGTAATGGGCACGCTCTTCATCAGTTTTAGCGGATAAAAATCGATAGGCCGCGTAGGCGGCCACGACGCTGCCACCGAAAGCCATATTTCCTAAAATTCGATGAACATTCAGCGGATTCCACAACGCGCTATGAATCGCATGCCAAATATTCCCGAGGTATCGTCCTTGTTCGTCCACCCCTGCCGGTGACATCATGAAGGCGATCCACGAATTCGCCAAAAACATCAGCACGGTTCCAATGACATTCAGGACCACGGCAATACTCAGATGCACCCATTTCAAAACCCCTTCTCTCATCCTGTCCCATCCATAGTAGTAGATATACAGCGTTCCGCTTTCGGCGACGAAGAGCAGCGCGTAGATGTGCATGACAGGACGGAAAATCCCTGAGAGATAACTAAAAAATGTGGGATACAGTGTAAGAAAGGTGAAAAGAAGAATACCTCCAAGGATCGCGGTCAACGAATATGCCGTCAGACTGATTCTGATGAAATCATAGGCCAACTGGTCGTATTTCTTGGCCATGGCCTTGTCTTTGGTCACCATGCCAATGAACTCAATCACCATGCAGAAAATGGGAACGGCCAAGACGAAACTGCCGTAATACAAATGCTGCTGGTTCGCAACCCAAATCAGTACTCGACTTTCGAAATTTCCATAGCGCGGATAATCATGCGTATTGTTGGCCGTGAGTGGCGCAGTCTCACTGGTTACTACTCCCTCTGTTTTGTAATAAATATCCCGTCCCATTTCGACCGGCGCTGCGTCTTCCTCACCCTCAACCACTTCCTGAGGAGGCTGAGGACTTTGCCCTCCCCCCGACGCGATGGCTTCACCATTTCCAAATAGGACCGGTATCGCTACACCGATGGGAAGCAGCAACATTGCCGCAATCATGCCGACCAGAATAATTGCTCCATTTTTTTTAAGTTTCATTCCCCCACGCATTGCTCTCATGTCTCTCCCCCCAAAATCATTTGACTCATCTGGCATGCAAACATTCTTTTTCGCTAAGAAATTTTTCATCAAGTTTTCCGACATTGCCGTCTTGTTGGTACGACCAATTTTCATTTTTATTTTTCTGTATATTGGTGAACGCTCTGCATGGGCCATGCCCAAAAAAAATAATTCAATGGCCTCAGACAATCCCTAGTAAATCATAGTGTGTGGGCCGTCTTTATCCGGGTGTTACATCCACAGGCCAATCATACGCCCACGAAAGGACGTGGTGGGTGGTGGTGGCCACCCACCGGTTTACGTGGCTGGACCCGGGAAAATGCAGGGAGTATAGAAGAGGGAAAAAACTAGGAGCATGACGAAGAACGATACGGTACCTGCAAACCCGATCACGCTTCGGAAGGGCGGGAGTCCCGAAGAGCACAATTGGGATCGGAGGATGTGGTCAGAAAGGCCAATTACACCGCAGGATCGAAAAGGTGCTGAAACATGGGGAATCGCATCGTACAAATATGCCCTCCCGCTAAAGCCGCCTCACACACATCGTGAGGAGAACGGATACCGGCGAGAAGTACCTGAGTGGAGAGACCATAGCTTCGAAAGACGGTGACAATGTCTCGAGTGATATCGTATCCGTTGGATTGATTGTCGCCGGAATGATCGAGGCAAATGGACACACACCAGGCACCGGCTTTGGCGGCAATCAAGGCTTGTGTGACGGAAAAACACAAAGACACATTCACCCGTATGCCTTCGGCTGTCAACCGCTTAGTCGCCTTGAGACCGTCAGGCGTCAAAGGACATTTCACCAAGACATTTTTGTGGATTTTCGATAATTCTTTGCTTTCCTTGACGATGGCCTCTTCTTCAATACTCAACACGCCGACACTGATCGGACTATCCACATGACGACAGATTTCTCGAATTCCCTGATAAAAATTCAGCCCCTGCTCGGTAACCAACGTGGCGTTCATGGCTATTCCATCCAGAATCCCCAGCCTGCCAATCTCATGAATTTCTGTGAGGCTCACCGTGTCGAGATAAAATTTCATGAACGTTCATTACTCATGAACAGGAATGACCTTTCTCGCCGTTACAAGCCCTGCCGCAATCATGGCGTACCACTCTCACCTCACTTCCTTTAAAGAGAATGAGGCTCAGGACAACAACTCTCTTTATTTGATCTCAATTAGCTGGCTTAGCGTTGCTATGCATACAATAAGCCAGGGTTCGTTTGATAACCCATCAGGTAAAAATTCATAAAATTTACGTTGATTCACATAAAATGCTCATGGGGTGATGAAGATGGAATTGCATAGCCACGAGAAACCGTGGTGGTCTCACGATTCAAACCTTTCTATTCCGTGACTGGTCTTCCGCCGAGATGTCAAAAAAATTGGAAAAGGAGAAGTGGAGAAAGGAGGAGGAGTTTAAAAATATGTGAGGTGATTCGCTAGATTCTCGTTGAACGCCAAGGACCTCACTTTCTAATCCGGGCACGGAGCGTATTTGTGGCCAATCTGAATTGTGACGATGTGCCATGCCCAACTCGATCTGCCAACTGCTGCCGGCCAAATGACTGGAAAATAGATGGCCGCGTGCAAAATCGACTATTCCAGCCGGGGCTTCGGTGCGAACGTCCCGTTACAAAAAATCAAGCGGCACCAGCACCAGTCAAGATCCATCCCTTCAATGAATCTTCACTGAGGTTGTTCCATCTGATGAAGCGCGAGAGACTCTGTGGGATAACCGGCTCTCATTAAAACACGGCGTATGGTTGCAAACACTGCGGGGGAATCGGAATAGGCAGCTACTGATACCGGCGAGACTGCCTGCACACGCCGGAGGAGATCCTCGATCACGTCACCGGTAACCTGTTCGCATTGCGCATACACCCCTTCTGAGCCTTCCTCCAGGACATTGTGAGAGTCAAGAATCCTTCGGATTAACTCAATGATGGCTCGCGTGGGTGTCGGCATGACCAACGTGCCAAGTGCACCATGATCAAGCCGGAGCTTGTCGGTCAAGGGAAGTGGGGTGCCGCCTCTTAGTCGTTGAACGGTTGGAAACAGCACCTTTTCCTCCATCGCAATGTGCCGGAGAAGACCCCTGCGGAATTCTCTATAGGCCTGGTGGTCAATTCTATCCTGTTCGCCAAGGGTCCGCTGCAAGAGATGATCTAACCGCGCGTGATCCTCTGCCAGGTAATGTTGCACCTTTCCCATTTCCACATCGTTCTCCTCTCAGATTTCTATTGGCGTTTGGCCACCACATCCCAATTGACATTCAAAAGGAAGCTTTCAATATATTCCCCCCGTTGGGACGGTTGAAAGTCCAGCAGATAGGCATGTTCCCATACATCCATTACCAACAGGGGTCGAAAGCCTGCGACATTACCGAATTCATGGAGACTCACCCAATGATTGGATAATCGCCCGTTATGAGGGTTTTGATAGCAAATGGCCCAGCCGACTCCTCGCATTTTCCCTATGCTGGAAAAGTCCGTCTTCCAATTATCAAAACTTCCAAAACTCTCTATTATGGCTTTCTCTAAGGAATCCTGACCTTTGAAACCGGTTGATGCTTGGGATGTCATATTTTCAAAATATAACTCATGCAGGATCATCCCGTTATATTCAAATCCCAGCCGCCGGGTGAGTTCCGAATAAGCTGGCACTTCCTCCTGATCCACCTTCCCGTCTTTTAAAATATTGGCAATGAGTTTATTTAGCGTATTCGTAGCCTTGACATATCCTTCATACAGTTTGAAATGCATCTCAAGCGTCTTATCTGAAATACCTTTTAATCCTGAAAGGTTAAATTCTTTGGCCGTATACTGTTGGGTTCGGGTCATAAGAAATTTTCCTCATAGATAACCTGATTAAAAAAATAATAATCACCCTGACTAATAAGAGAATACGATAGCATCATAATCCCCCACGGGCACAAACCGACTGTGGCTTCAGGAATCGGTCTCGATTTTTCACCATTTTTATTTGGAGAAATACTTGGAAGCCTTATGTTTCGGTTTAATCGGGCTTATCGCCATGATGTTTACTCACAGTTCGGAAAAATCCTCATCCGAACCCAAATGCCATTTGCTCCGCATGCCCCTGATTTCTCTTTGGTGAAGCTCATGGGTACGCCTCATGCGAAATGACCCTTGGAAATAAGCAAGGCAATGAACATGCCAAATGGAACTTGCACTTCCATTTGAATCAATTTTTTTCCAAATGCAGCGTTTCATGATCGAGGGTAGGGAAAGAAAATATGAAGAAAGACTGCTTAGATCCTCCGTCCCCGGTGTGAGGACTCCACTCTTATAATGCTGAGCAGAGTTTGAAGCTCCCATCATTTTGGCAATGGACGATGGGGAGGGAAATTTCCGCTTATGGCGCTGGGCTGGCAAGTTTAGATAGGGATGACATGTCATGAACCTTAGAAAAATCTTTGCCCTCAGGGGAGACGTTTTTAGGAAACGGAGTTTTAGTTTTCGAGGAGAGACTTCTTCATTCGTTCAGGTTTCCTGGTCTCCGGCGTTGGACCGATTGCGCCAACATGGGTTTACAGGTGGTAATCTCCGGCGGCTTCAGGTTGATAGAGCACCTCCTCAATGTTCAGCTTCCGAGTATCCCAAATCAGGAGCATTCGGGGGTTACGACCTTTCCCGAAGAAAAGAGGCAGAGGACAATGAATAAAACGCATGGAAAGCCCTACGGACCATAAGAAGGCTTGTACCACGATTTTTACGAAGCCAGCCCAAATGCAAGAGGCTATAATTTTGGGCAGGGTCCAAGGAAGAAGATCGCGCCTCCTACCCCGAAAGGCTTGAGCCGTCTAGCTTGGTGGTCTCTCGACCGACCCAAGCGGTTGGGAATTATTCGCCGTATCCGGGACCAATACCTGAACGAAATTCTGGACCTCAGAAAAAATGGAGAGGGGCACTTTCATTGTTCCAAACACATTTATCGGTTGAGCGTCAGCAATCGGGGAAAGACGGGAACAGGAGCAACTCAAAGAAGGGCCTGAGGGACAAAGAGCATCGCAATGGCACAACATTCCAGTAGCGTGATCGACTCGAGTCAGTTTTCCCATTCCCCTTTCCCTGTCAGAGGGAGGTTTTCTGGTCGATGATCCACAAGACTTGTTACCACGTGATTCCGAATCCGGTATTGCAGGAAGGAGGGTTCGCATCTGCCGGAGTGCATGCTTCAGCTCGCTCAGTATCCAGCAAACTCTTCCGTACGAATATCTGCTTTGCCAACGCCAACGTTCTTGAGCATCGTTCGTATGCCTTTTACCATGGCTGGTGGGCCAACAATATAGTAGAGGGGTGACTCAATCCCTTGTAAATGTCTGGTCAGCATGGCGTGGTCCAGGTACCCGGTATCCCCGGTCCAGGAACCGTCCGACTTGCCCATTTGGGTCATCGTGCCGACGAAGGTGTAGCTGGAGATCTTCCGCTGAAGATCCTGGAGTTCATGAAGAAACGGCGCATCTTCCGGATGGCGGTTTGAGTAAAAAAGCACAAGGCGATGGGGAAGGTCTTGCGTAGCGGCTTGCACCAACATGCTCCGGAAAGGTGTGATCCCAATTCCGCCGGCAAGAAAAACCAGCGGTCTCGCTGAACTCTCAGGCAACGTCAAGTTTCCAAAGGGGCCTTCAATGTTGACCACGGTTTCAAAAGGCATCTCATAGAACACGCGTTTAAAGGCGGTATCCCGCAATCGGGTCACGACCATGAGGTGCTCCTCCGACGGCGCGCCGGCGAGGGTAAAGGCTCGGGTGTAGCCTTCTGAGTCCGTTTCAGGTGGGGCAGGAAGCGTGAGATCAATGAACTGGCCGGCTTTGAACGAAAAGCCGGCTGGTCGTTCAAAATACAAGGCCATCGTCCTTTGGGCCACTTCACGGCGTGCGATCAATCTGACCCGATACCCTGAAGCTTCCATGACGTTCGGATTCGATCCTTGATCCTTACTCGCGATGTCATTCATTGTGTGATCTCCTTCCTTCTTATGTCCAACACCCCACCACGACGGACACCTGCTCCATTGGGCAAGCGTACCTAGGCCAACTCTTCCAGGAATTCTTTCAACACCACGGCCTGGTTATGTTTCTCGTCAGCAGCACCATACAGGAGGGTGATCGTTTTTCGACGGGAAAGCCCTGCAAGCTCTTTAAGCGCTTCCATCGGTTCAGCAGAGGAAAGCTCATTCCGATACCGCTCCCTGAAGACCTCCCATTTGTCCGGATCATGCCCAAACCATTTGCGGAGAGAACTGCTCGGGGCTAAATCTTTTCGCCATGCTGCGATACTCGCCTGTTCTTTGCTAATCCCGCGCGGCCAGATCCGATCCATCAGAATTCTGGTCCCATCCCGACGATTCGCCTCACAATAGACACGTTTGATTCGTATCATAAGTTCACTTCTTCAAGGAATGAATGCTCCTTTGTCATCTACAAATACCGCACCAGTTCCCGATCCATGTCCTCCTGATTCTTCTCAAAGTCTGCATCGGCGAGAAGGCTATACAACTTATCGAGAGACGGTTTCGTCGTGATTGGAGCCTCCAGGTTCGGAATTTTTCCTCCACGCATGGCCAGCCATTCGTCATCATTGGGAATATAAAAAAAATCTCCAAATCCCGCTTCTTCAAACCGTCGCATCAAATGCCCGCCGTCATCAAGGTCTTGATATTCGGTGGTCATCCGGTACTCAAGGAGGAACTCCACGAATTCGGGTTCCACTCTGTATAGCCTGGCAATACGATCAGCTCCCAATTTCGCCACGATATGGTCCGGAATTCCAAGACGATCTTCGTACGAGGTGCCGAGCCGAATCTGAATGGAACCGGGTATCATTTCATCCTGGCCGAGAAACTCTTGAAGAACCTTGCACGGTACGGTATACGCATCGCATCCAGCGGTATGGAGCATACTCCGCCAGTTCCGAAGACTCGCAACGATGAGCTGAGTGTTAATCCCGGGATTTTGTCTGAGCCGCAGGAGTATCCGCTGTGCTTCCAGAGACACGTGGGCACCGAGCAGCTCGGCTTTGAGCCCCTGGTCTAGCCGTCCCATGAAAATATTTGTTCGCGTGACATTGGCCAACAGCGCCGCGGCGACGACCTGCCTGGCTGAAAAGGTGGAGGTAAAATTCACCGGGATGCCTTCCTTCTCCAGGTCCCGCACAATTAGAAAACATATCGGCGCGTGAGGAGCAAACGGAATTTTCACGAAGGCACTCGAGACCATTCGTCGCAACGAACGGCCAATCTCCTTCGCCTGTTCCGAATCAAGTACCAATCTCATATGGAGTTGTAGACTCACTTCCCACGAACGGCCGCTCGCAAAGGCCCGTACCATGTCGCCGCCGACCCTCCCGCAGACAAGGCTATAGAGCAACGGGATGAGGTCCCCATGCGAAAGTTCTGGCTCTTGTTCGCGAAGCTGCTGTGCCCATTTGGCTGGGTTGTCCTGTTTGAGATACTGTTTGATGACCTTGGCCAACAGCGGCTGGTTGACGGTGTTGCCATCAATTTCTTTAAGTATGGTCTTCCGATCAACCGTCAAAAGCTCCGCTAACTCTTCCTGGTTTGCCGTATCGGCATAAATATGGGCCGTTCCCGCGTCTTTTAACGCGGCCAGTAGAGGAGAAGGGATAAGCTGCAGGTTCTCGGGCAAGCCTTGGGGTTGCCCCAGGGTGATGAGGACGTCATGAACTGTTTGAGATTTTGGTTGTGTGCTCATCGTTCACCTAATTCTTAGACCTGGTATATTTCCCTCGGAAAGACCCTCACACACTCCTCTGGCTATTGGCCCAAATGCTCTCTCGTTGGAAAAATGCAAGGAGAGACTCAAGGTATGTTATTCTTAACCAGCGTCCTTGGCTATATCCCAATCCTCTCCGCCCGGTCACCGACTCGAGGGTATCCCGACTGTAGGGAAACCAGTTCTCTCGGCCCTCCCGAAGATTGAGAGCCCAAAAATAAAAATTCCGGATCCATGAGTCCTTGACCACAGGGATAGTTCAGAAGGTCATTGTGAAAAAAATGTCTGCGAGGGTTTTCCGACCAGAGAATTCGTTTCTCCCTTCGTGATTGGGCGGCGGCCAACGCATCCAATGACAAATGGTCACAGAGATTCCACCCTCGTATGAAATCACTCCGGGAGGATGCATGGCCGCACTGGTCGCATTGGAGTCGGCCAACTTTTCTGGTCTGTGGGGGAGCAGTAGGTTTCATGGACATTTCTCCTTTCGCCTTCTCGACCGGGTTGACAATTTTGCACTAAGGCTCTCCCGGCTATCGGCAACTGCCATATAAACATCAATCCCATGTAACAAAGCGATTACAGATTCATCCGAAGCCGGACCACCCGTCCAACAATCTTCTGGTGACTCGTGAGAGGCGTGTCCTTGTATTGAGTGTTAAGCGGATGCAAGATAGATCGCTTCTGATTCTTTTTGAGTTGTCTGAGACAACCCGGATCAGGCTTACCCGTGTGATCCCAAACGACTACATAATCGCCAGACTGGGGTCGAAGGTCCGGATTCACAAAGACGACCTCCCCTTCATGAAACAGCGGCTCCATGGAATCATTCTCAACGTGCAGTGCAAATACCCGCGCTCCCGGGAGTTCAGTTTCTACCATCTCCTTACCAGCAGCCAAAAAAGCCAGTGAGTCCTGGTGGGCCACGATTTGGCTCACCTCAGCCTGGGAAAGGATCGGCACCTTTCGAAACGGCTTAAGATGACCCGCCGAACCATCGTTTTTCTCCTGTGAATTCACGAAGCCGAGTTTCCCGAAACGTAGCAGATTCGCATCCATGCGAAAGTAGCGAGCCAACTTCTTCAAGATATCTGGGCTCTTTGGAACTCTGCCCTTAAGAATCCCATGAATCGTGAACGTGGGCACGCCAATGTCTTCCGCCAATTCGTGCTCTGTCAGACCTTCACTTAATTGGTACCGGATGAAATTCCCAAGATTGATCATGGGCACTACCTTTCCCCGAGACTGTTGATTCTCGGTAATTTTCCCTTTCGGGCCATGAACCACATATTTCTCAAGTGGTCCATGGCTCCTTATTCCTCCCTGTCCGTCACTGGGATCGATAGGGCCGAGGTTTAGGGATCAAGACCCATACCGACACCTAGGCCGATCCATGCCAGCAAGAGATCATGCCGCGAGACCGAGCAGGCCACAACCCCATATTGGTCGATCACGGGTAGGTTGAAGACATGATGCTCTTCCATTTGTTTGGCGGCCTCCTCAATCGGGGTTGAGGATATCACGGCTAATTGATCTTTGCGCATGATGTCCTTGCGACAAGTTTGCCGAGATCCTTCCCTGCCGCCAGGGCCCGCATAACATCGAACTCATTAATAAATCCCACAAAGCGTCCTTCGCCATCCACCACCGGTGAACCGGCCGTATGTGTCGACAGGAGAGCCACCGCGATGGCCAAGCCGTTCTGTTGAGTATGAAATTGTAAGGTATTGGTCGCAACGATTTGTCCGACCGGGTTTAAGCCTTCTACCGGAATGCCTTGTGTCAGCATGGTCTTCTTCTTTCATTTCATAGGTCAAAGTACAGCAAACTCGAAAGCCCTAGCGTTGATGGTCCAAATCGTAATTCGACACATCGGTGACCTTATTTTCGTCATCCACAATCAAGACGACCAAATTGCCTTTTGGCAACGTGGTGAGCTTGTCCAGAACAAGCGGACGGACCTCAAGTGAGTGGACATGACCCTCATGCGTTTGAATGGAAATCGTGTTGTGACCTAAGGTCTGGAGGATAACACCTGTCACTCTCTTGAAGCTGGTCTTGAGGGACGACTTCTTTTGCCTCAATTGCTGAGCCTCCTTGACAGCCTCGGCGCTCTCATAGGT
This sequence comes from Nitrospirales bacterium, assembly GCA_021604105.1. GTDB lineage: Bacteria > Nitrospirota > Nitrospiria > Nitrospirales > UBA8639 > Nitrospira_E. The sequence continues at coordinate 15,400 of BQIW01000025.1, forward strand.
GACATCGGCAATCCCGTGCCGTTCATCAAGGAGGAAGATAACGTGGGCCCTCACTGGAACAGAAGCCACTTTGCTCCTGGCCAGCGGCCTCACAACGTGAGACTCCTCCTTCCCATCCTCCGTTTGAATCACAGCCTGTTCATGCCCGGTCATGAGCGGTTGGGCAAGTACGCCCCGTATGATTCGATGGTGATCAATTCCCCCGAGCAAATGTACATCGACGATCAGATTCTGGTCGTTGACGGTAATCGCCACGCGATCCCCTGGCTTGAGGTCCGGCAACCCCTTGTCCTTTCGTACGTTCAAAGGAAGGTAACGAGGCTGCAAATCACCGGTATTGACCCGGACATCGGCGCTGCTGGTTTCCTCGACCGTCGCAAGAAGGATCCGTTCTCCGGAGAGCAATTCATGAAGTCCATCATTTGATTCAGCGGAGGCAAACACGACGGAAGCACATAACACCAACATAGCTACCGGCAAGGTCATCACTGAGACCGTGGAAACTCTCACGGCTATTAATCTCTGACGTTCAGCTGTCGTTCGGCTCTGTGACCCTGAGGTAACCATTGGAACCTCCTTTGTGTAATTAGAATTTTTCTTACACCCCACAATGATGCATCTTCTACGCCACTGCGCCACGAGGCCCGATCAGTGAATCCCCCCTAATAAAACCGAATAGGTTCTGATCTGTTTTGACCATAAAATGAGAAAGGAATTTTTGATCCACGAAAGTCGGTGGGGGTTCGTGGGCTACAGCCACGCAGCATCGTGGAGGACAGAACCTAGAAATGAAGACAGACTCTGAAGCGGAGGGAGTTTTACAAAGACTACTTTTTGGGGGTTGAGCTGCTCGGCCGTTGAAGCCCTAACTTTCTAATCCGGCTCCTGAGCGTGCTGGGTGCCAATCCGAGTTGTTCCGCCGCTCCGCCCTCCCCCTCGATCTGCCAATTGCTGGAGGCCAGAGTCTGAAGAATATGTTGTCGTTCAAAATCAACTAATCCAGCCGGAGCCTTGGGTTCATGCGTCGCACTCTGAAGTATCAAAAGCCGTTCATCAATGCGCATAACCTTTTGGTGGGAGAGAATCACCGCCCGCTCAATCACATTTTCCAGTTCGCGAATGTTACCCGGCCAGGAATACCGGATAAGCCGCTGCAGAGAATCCGGTTCAATCGTTTCGCAGGGCCGCTTGAGTTTAATGGCATAGTGCTCCAGGAAATGCTGGGCGAGTTCTGGAATATCTTCGGGCCGGGCACGGAGGGGGGGGATGGTAATCGGAAACACATGAAGTCGATAGAAAAGGTCAGCACGAAAACGACCTTGTTCAATAGCTGAAGGCAGATCGGCATTGGTCGAAGCCATCAACCGAATATCCACCGGGATAGATTGCTTGCCACCCACACGATCCACCATCCCATCCTGGATCACTCGTAATAATTTCGCTTGGGTCTCCAAAGGAATTTCCCCGATTTCGTCTAACAACAAGGTCCCGCCATGTGCTAACTCAAAACGCCCCTCACGCCTGGAGTCGGCTCCCGTAAATGCACCTTTTTCGTGCCCAAATAATTCGCTTTCGACTAATCCTGCCGGAAGGGCCGCACAATTGACTCTAATAAACGGTTTATTCGCACGCATGCTCCAATCATGAATGGCTTGGGCAAGGAGTTCTTTTCCGGTTCCCGTCTCCCCCGTGATCAGGACGGTCGCCGTCGTAGGAGCAACCTCACGGGCAAGTTCCAGTACATGCTGAAAAACCTGACTCCGTCCTACCATTGCCCCGAAATGTTTTGTCAGTTTGAGTTCCTCTACCAGATAGATGTTTTCCCGTGCCAACTGCTGACGCAGCAGATTAATTTCCTCATAGGCCTGAACATGATCAATCGCATAGGCAATTTGCATGGCCACTTGTGATAAAAACTCAATGGCATCTGGATCCGGGTTACCCGCATCAACGCTCCCAAGGTTCAACACCCCCATACATTTTCCTCTGACCAACAACGGGAGGTTGATCATGCGTCCGAGTCCTTCCTCCACATACCATTGGTCTTCCAGAAAGACCTGCTCCTGTTTGAGATCAGGGCGAACATGTAACATCTTGTGATCGTACACCCACCCCATTGCACTCCCAACACGCGGTATCACCGTATCACCTTGGACAACGACCCTCGCCAAATGAGTTGTCACAACATAAAATTGGAACCCGTCAGACTCACGGTCATATAAGGTCACACTGACCCTGGCCCAGGGCATGACCTGCTCAATCTGCTCGATAATGGCTTGCCAGAGACTGTTGGTATCCCGTTGTGAATTGAGCACAATCGCAACATTCAGAAGCGCCCGATAATTTCTCTCGATTCGTTCCACCGTCCTTTAATCCTTTCTTGGGTCAGATTCAAGCATAGTACCGAATGACCTGTCTAATAAGGGCAATGACCTTACCCTTACTTGAAACCTCTGAAGACAATAAAATTTTTTTATTGTTACGAAGTGAGGAAAAATGGATTCGTCCTAATCTGATACGGAAAACCACGAGCCACCAATTGACTCAACACTATACCAAAACGCTAGGATATTATGAGTACGGAATCACCTCATCACATATGCTACCGTCAAGGAGCGATCTCAATGGGAAAACTCAACACGCCACCCATTTATCACGTGGCATTGCGAAAGCGGGAGGAAATCGCCAAGGAAACCATGGCGTTCTACTTCGATCGACCGGCTGATTTCACATTTACAGCTGGTCAGTTTATCGATCTGTCATTACCGAATCTTTCAACATCCGATCCGGAAGGCCATACACGGGCATTAACCCTTGCCAGCGCGCCTTCCGAACAACAGCTTATGGTCGCCACCCGTATTCGGGACACCGCCTTTAAACGCATGTTGGCAGAAATGCCCCTTGAAACGACAATCAACATTGAAGGTCCGTTCGGACAATTCACCCTGCCATCAGAAGATTCCCGAACGATCGTTCTGCTCGCAGGAGGAATCGGGATTACACCTTTCCGAAGTATGCTGGTCGAAACCGTTCATCACAAACTCTCACATCATCTCATTCTCATCTACTCAAATCGGCATCCGGAAGATGCGGCTTTCCTTTATGAACTGGCAACCCTCCAAAAAGAGAATAACCATTTTACCTGCATTGGCACGATGACAAGCCAAAACGGAGGCACGGAAACCTGGGAAGGTGAAACCGGTCGGATAGACCATGTCATGCTTAGAAAATATGTTAAAAAGACGGAGACGGCTCTGTATTATGTCGTGGGGCCCCCTGCAATGGTTGATGGATTACGAAAGATGCTTGAGTCTATCGGAATTCCAAAGACCAGTATTCGCTCTGAAGAATTTATGGGCTATTGAAAATCTCATGAAGATTGAATTGAGTTCGTTAAGCCATTGACGAGGGAAATTTTCAGAACTCCACAACGTAACCGTGATGGACCAATGAACAGATTCCATCATGATCTTAGCGAAGCAAGAGGACAGGACGAAGGTTCCTGATCTAGGGCGTTCGTATGCTCACTTCTCAATCGAGGGAGGTTTATTTTGGGAGGGCAAAAACGAGGGCATGACCTGATTGGAAAAGTTACTCCGGACTACCCGTCTTCTCTTCTCAACCACAAACTCCACAATTGGTTGTATTATTCGGAGTGCCGCTTGATTCCGAATTTTTTCAATCGGCTTCTCAGAGTGCTGGGATGTAACCCCAAATGCTTGGCCGCTCCTAATGGGCCATCAATTCGCCATTCACACGCGGCTAAGGCTTGTATGATTCGAGTGCGCTCCACGTCTTTTAATTGAGTGGGCGGCATGGCATCCATGTCCTTTACCGGTGACTGCAATAACGAGTCTTCCACTTGCACAACCGACGATTGGCAAAGAATCATGGCTCGTTCAATCACATTTTTCAGTTCCCGTACATTACCCGGCCATGGATACTGAACCAGCATTTCCATTGAACGATCATCGATTTCCTGACAGTTTCGTCGAAATTGCAGCCGATTTTTCTCCATGAAATGTCGCACAAGAAGGGGAATATCATGCAGACGTTCACGGAGAGGAGGTACCACAATCGGAAAAACATGCAGTCGGTAATATAGGTCTGAACGAAAACGCCCCTCAGCAATCGCCTTGCTTAAATCGCTATTGGTCGCCGCGATAATTCGCACATCGACGGTTTTGCCTTCGATACTGCCGACTCGTTCCACGATGCCATCTTGCAAAACCCTCAGAAGTTTTGCCTGCGCTTCAACCGGCATCTCCCCGATTTCATCAAGAAACAAGGTGCCGCCATTGGCTAATTCAAATTTGCCGGGCCTTCCATTCTCCGCACCGGTAAATGCGCCTTTTTCATGACCGAAGAGTTCACTTTCCACCAACCCCGAAGGCAAGGCCGCACAATTGACTCGAACAAAAGGCTTTACTTGGCGTGGGCTCAACTCATGTATTAACCGTGCTAATAGCTCTTTCCCTGTTCCCGTTTCCCCCATAATGAGCACGGAGGTCGTGGTTGGGGCAACGGCCTGGGCCAGTTCCAGCACATTTTTAAACTTTTGACTGTTTCCAACCATCGCTCCAAAATCGTGCGAAACTTTGATTTCTTCTAGGAGATAGGCATTTTCACGAGCGAGTTGATCCTTCAAGTAGTGAATCTCTTCGTAAGCCCGCACGTGGTCAATGGCAAAAGCAATTTGAGTCGCCACTTGGCGCAAAAACAGGACGTTTTCCGGATCAGGTTCTCCCGATTCCACACTGCCGATATTCAAAGATCCGATGCAATTATCCCCGACAATCATGGGAATATTGATCATTCTTCCCAGACCCTCTTCGTGATAAAACGCATCTTCTAAAAATACCGGATTTTGCTGTATATTGGGACGAACATGAAGACGCCGGTGGTTATACACCCATCCCATGGCACTGCCTTCTCGAGGGATGATGGCATCACATTTCAACTTCACCACTGACATACTGGTTTCCACCGCGTAAAACCGGAAGGCATCTATGTCAGAATGATACAGCGTAATCCCCGCACGTTCCCAAGGGATCACCTTTTTAATATGTCCCGTAATGGCTTTCCACAGACCTTCCGAATTCCGTTGGGAATTTAAGATGTTCGTGACTTCCAGCAAAGTTTGATAGAAGGACCGGTTTAGTTGGTCGGTTAGGTGATTCATTTCGACTATCATCTATAACCCCTCACCCTGTGTAAGTACGAAGGATCATAACCTTACGGTCATATTTGAACAAGCAATGGTGATTCAAAGGCCAAAGTATATAGCTAAATTTCTGTAAAGAGTGAGCAATTAATGAGCCATTAACAGTTTGCGTATGGTATACCGATAACTATTCTCATTGTCAAAATTGAAATTTCGCCGACATTAAAACTAAACACAAACATCTATTATTTTTCAATAGCTTAGTAAGGCCAACAACCACATATCCCTGACTGTCTTCTCGTTAACGTAATGAATTAGTTTAATTCAGGAAAAATTATTAAAAAAACTTCATGCTTTTTTTCCGCAATTGAGCGAATCCGCACCTGCACGCTGTACTCATTCGCACACCTATTTACCATAGGCATCTCCATGGCTCTAATCTTTTATTGAACATTTTTGCCTAGACCTTGCTTTGAAGTAGGTCTCACCAAAAGACCTTCGCCTCATATGGTTAGAGCAATTGTGGCTCAAACCTTCAACATCGGGTGTGAAGGGAGTGACAGGCCTGTTACTCCACAGAGGTCAAAAATGCTTAAAAAAAAGCCTGACAAAACATCAGGCGGATAAACAATACAGGTGGGATAGACTATGATTTTTCATGGGACGGAGAACTTGTAGCAACCTCTCCGTCCCATGGATTAGCGATAGGGATTTATGACTTTTTTCAACTACATCATAGAGGAAACGGCTACTCCGTCAGCTTGGCCTGGTCAGATTGCCTATAATGCCAAGCGATCTTCTCATTCAGGAGATTCGTATCTCCTTTCAAAGTCGAAGCAATATGTTTCATGGAACTTCTCTGAATTCCCTTTGGGTCAAAGTGTGGCTTTTTCTCAAAATGGGCAATCCGCTTTTCCAGCTGCTGAACACGGCTCTGGAGAGATTGGATTTCTCCCTCTTTGGCTTTTGCCGCAGTCATATGATCTTGAATCGACCAACCTTGCGTTTCAAGTTTCCAGGCAGAATTCTGTTCTTGTCCGTTATCACTAGCCAAAGCAAATTGTGGAAGCCCTAGGAACACACACACCAGAAAAGCTGAAATAAATAATTTGCTATTCATACCTTCCTCCTTCAGTCCTTAATCAGTTTCTGGAAATACAGTAGAACTTGCTTTACTGAATGTTGCCCTCGCTCTCATACACAATTTGGTTAATATCCATTTTTCATGCCAATAAGGTTTTAATAATATTTGCCATTAAATTCAATAATTTACACTCAAACAAAAAATAATTAATATGTAACAATGTTACGCGTAAATGTAACAAAAATGAACAATTATGTTACGTTATGTAACACAATAAGCAAATCTTCAAACCATGATCAGAGCTCTGAAAGTTATCCATGGGACTGTTGAATATTGTAAAATTTTTGCCGTTTCATTCTCTTCTGAGTCACGGAGGCTCACCCGAGATAAATAGTGGAGTGTTCAAAAAGGCCGGTCCAGCAAGGCCGCAGCCGCTTGGACGAGCGGAGCGTACGGAGGAGTACGTGAGCACGGCCTAGAGGCGAGAACGCCGCTGGCGGCATTTTTCAACACTCCCTCCACCTAAAAGAATCTTGGCTCTGGATCGCTGACTCACTCAAGCTCCTCATACAAAACCAATTGAAACCGCATACAAAGCTTGGCGTGCGATCCCTGACTGCGAGGAAGTCTTAGCGGAACACACTCGCAAGAGGATAGAAAGCAACCTGGAGTACTTCGTACAAGGCGGCTTCTGCCTCTAAAAAGAATCCATGCAAAAGCCGGTGAGGCCGGTCAATGTTATGTTCTCGAATTCGAAGTCAATGCTCCACATCGGCCCGGTGACGATAGAGTGGACAAGCTTCATCCACAGAATTGGCAAATTTCTCACAGACAGTTGATACCGTTAGCCAGGCAGGCCCTACCGATCTCTTTCCTGGAGGTTCTATTACTCCTCTTCTGTCAGCCTGACCTGGTCGGCTTGCCGAAAGTGCCAAGAAATCTTTTCATTGAGAAGCTTCTCTTTCTTTTCCATTGTGCTGGAAAGAAGCCTTAAGGAACTTCTGGTGAACCCCTTCGGATCAAAGTATGGCTTTTCCTCCAACTTGCTTATGCGTTTATCCAAATGCCGAATGCGGTCCTCTAAAGACTGGACTTCCTCTTCTTCAGAATTCGCAGCAGCGATATGGTCTTGAATGGACCAACCCTGGGTTTCCAGTTTCCATTCAGAGATCTGTTCTTTCGTAATCTCACCAGCCGAAACAAATTGTGGAATGCCTAGGAATAACCCCACGAGGAAAAATAACATCCATATTTTGTGATTCATGGCCTCCTCACTTCCTGCTGTATGCTTCAAAAAATCATCTATATTTTTTCATCTCCTAATCATGTCTATCCAATTTATAGACCAATCGCCTTAAGGCCGCATTTACATTTAATTTCAACGGCTTAAAATCTGTTAATTAAAATGAACGTGCTGATATGTTACATATAAATGAATCAAAGATGTAACAGCATGATACATCGTGTAACATGCTAGTCTTATATGCCTTCAGCTATGTTTCTTAAATATTTGAATACCGAACAACACCTTAATCTGTAGACGATTAAGGAGGTGGGATTTTAGTAACGGCTCCCATGCACAAAAGAAGACATGTGGAAAATCTCGCAAACATGCCGACAGGAGACTTCTCACCCGCGCTCGCCGACTAATCTGGGCGTTTCGGCCTGGTCTGCCGGAGTTGACGTGGTTGGAAGCAAGCCGGACCTTTCGGAATTCTCTCCCACCCGGATTTGCTTAAGCTTGAATGGGTCAATGTTCGGTTGGAGGATGAATTATTCGACTGTCTCCCCCAAAAAAATCAAATGGAAGGCGTGTTACGGCGAGAGGGAATTCCGAGACGTGACAGGCGACGATACAACGTGAGGCGTGCGATCCCGAGCAGTTTTGCGGCAGCTGAACGGTTTCCTCCCGTCTGCTTCAATGCAGCGAGAATCTTCTCCTTATCTTCATCATGGCTTGAAGTTATGTCTTCAGAGATGGCCGCTGAAAGACTTTCATCCTGAATCAGCACCTCTGGCGGTAAATCTTGCGGTCGAATACTCGTCTGAGGACATCGAATGACGGCGAATTCAATAGCATGTTTGAGTTCGCGAACGTTTCCAGGCCAAGCATAGGCCATCAAGAGGCGAAGCGCTTCATTGCTCACGGCCTCAACGGGCCTTCCTGTTGTCGCCCGATATTGATTCAGAAAATGGCTGATTAACAACGGGATATCTTCCCGTCGTTCACGCAGCGCAGGCAATAACACCCTTCCAACCCGAATCCGATACAACAGGTCAGCTCGGAAGGTTCCCGCACTGACATCATTAGCAAGATTATGATGGGTGGCCGCAAGCACGCGAACATTCACCTTGCGAAGCCGAGATTCACCAAGACGGGTAATTTCCCATTCTTGCAGGACCCGAAGCAGACTGGTTTGGACGGTGAGCGGGATATCCCCGATTTCATCCAGAAACAAGGTTCCTCCTTCAGCGGCTTCGATCAATCCCTGTTGATCTGATACGGCGCCTGTGAAGGCCCCACGCTTATGCCCAAATAATTGGCTGGCGACGAGTGATTCGGTTAACCCCGCACAATTCACCGCAATAAAAGGAAACTCATTGCGGTGGCTGGCTTGGTGAATGGCACGAGCGACCAATTCCTTGCCTGTTCCGGTCTCTCCCTCAATAAGAATGGTGGAATCTACACGCGAAAAATCCTGAATTTGCTGGAAAACCAATTGCATAGAATGGCTAGTGCCAATAAGATCCTGATATTTGCCCGTCTCTCCCAATAATTGACGAAGGGTCTGCACCTCGGAGGCATCGTACAAGAAAAACATTTTCCGTTCCGGGTCTCGCGGATCATCCCGGACATCCACATTGATCCAACGGGTGCACTCTCCACCAACCGCAGACATGCGAACCAAAACCTCCTGCCGTTCCACAGGAGAACGATGCACCATGTCCTCTATTTGAGCATGATAGGATGGATCACTAAACAATCCTTGCCAGGATTCACCTGAATAATGAAAATCCGATTTTCCGCATAACTGTTGCGCCGCCTGACTCAGAAAGGTCACCTTTCCATCCCTGTCGGTCAGGGCAGTCCCAATATGCAATTGATTCAAAATAGCAATAAGATCATCGTGATTCCGCTGGATCTCGCCAATCAAGCCCTCTAACTTCTCTTCGGCTTCTTTGCGTTGCGCCACTTCCCGCGACAGCAACCGATTGGCCGTCGTCAATTCGGATGTTCTGTCCAGCACCCGCTGCTCCAGCACATCATGTGCCTGACGAAGAGCGGCTTGCGTCCGCTTCCGGTCCAACTGGAGTCGGACCATTTCTCCCAGTGAATGCAATAAATTTCGCTCCTCTTGCAGGAAAGGGCCTTCAACTTCCGTCTGACGTTCCTCCAGATACACAACTTCAATTTCACCCGTCGTTCCATCCCGGCAAATAAACTCCTCCCGCTGGGTCCACGGAGATAACACAAAATTAGGGGTCGTAATTTCCAGATGACCGAAACGAATCCGGGCGGCTGTGACCTCAGGGTATTGCCAGGAAGGCGGAATAAGATCGGCAATGCGTTGAAGCAATTCCTGGTCCGATAAGTCTTCGTTGTGGAATAATTGCGTGGTGGAATGAAGTGCGGTCAGTTCCTTCACGCGTTCCTGGAGATCGTGCAACGTCCGCTTCAATTCTTGGTCAGAACCCTTCAATACGTGGCTATCGGGAGATGACAAGAACCCTTTGTCTTCCATGATTTCTTCCTATGGCACTTTACAACAAGACATGTTCCCAAACGACCTGGGTTATTGTTCTAGAATCTTCGGAACTCTTCTCCGCATGAAAACCCTGAATGTGGTCAATCGATCTCTTTCACACTCTTGCAAAGGCTTCAGCCCGGTCAATAATGTGGGCTATGGCTTGGCCATTCCATCCCCTCATTCACCAAGATTTTCCGACTGGACAGGGTGCTCATCACCCGTGCGCTGAAGAATCCTCTCCAATATTTCACACAGTAAGATCTATTATGAAACTAATCAACCAATTCTACCTGAACAAGATAGTGGAGTGACCAGACTTCTCCATGATATTGGTAACTTTTTGGGATTACTCAGGGTTATGTCTACCTTGGGTTTGGCTCGATAATACATCAGTTGGACGTTTGCCAAAACATCCCTAACATCCATAAAGAAAATTGCCATGAAATTAAATTCATCCCTCAAACAGAACATTCACATATGGGAAAATGGATGACCATCTTCCTTCGGGGTGTCCTGTTTCCCTCGCCGGGCATACCTCACCCACCCATGTTCAAGTAGTAAGGAAGGGTTCACTCGCCAATTTCAACGAAGAACAGGGAAACCAGAGAGGATGTTAAGAAGAGGACAAAGCAGGGGGCAGCAGTTCACAACCTACGACGACAAAATTTTATTATTAAGACCATTTTTTGACCAGAATATTCATCATACGTTTCTCTGTACTCCACCAATCCGTATGGCAATGGATCAAAAACCCTACACTCCATTTTACAGAATGAAATGGATAATTTCTTCTAGTGATGGACTTCGTGTTTGCGCTGTACGACTTCTCGAATCATCTGCAGAATTTTCCTCTGATCAAAAGGCTTTGAGAGGACGGCCAATGCCCCGGCGTGCGTCGCTCTCATTCGCACAGAATTTGAAAGGTTTTCCGTAACCATCACCGTAGGAGGACAACTGATCGCCGCACTCGAAATTTCTTCAAGGAATTCGCATCTGTTCATATGTGGCATTTGGAAATCTGTAATGATGAAATCAATCGTTGTTTCCTGAATGCATTTGAGGGCAACAATTCCATCTGCCGCCTCTATGCAACGATAGCCCTCTCGTCCTATGGCCATGCGGAGTATCATGCGACAATTATCACTGTCGTCGACAACCAGAATAGACACAGGATGCAAAAATTTAGGAGGTATCCTATCCAGTGTCTCCTTCGACCTTCCACTAGAATATGGATTTCCCGGAGAAAGTCTCTGAGAATCGGGAAACCATCCGGGTATTATGAAAGTTCCTCCCTGAAATTGAGTTCATCCCTATATCTCCCCCACTCTCCACACAACCGCACACATGTATTCCGGAGCTTCATGTGGTTTAGGGATTTCATAATCAAATCCATCACTTCCTATTTAAGGGCCTTTATCAGCCGCCTCTTGTTTAAAGGGTTCGCGATGACCAAAACTGGCGGACAGGTATTCTTCCGCGAAGTTCCGACACAACACCTAAGGCCTTCAGGAGACTCAACTCAACGTCCCACAAAACACTATCAACATCCGCATTATTCGGGTAATCCAATCCTTGGAAGGAAGATGGAAGACGTTTAAACGTAAAAACTCAATCCCACAGGTTCTCTGTCAATGCTTCCCTGTTTTAAGACCGACATGCAAAACTAGAAGGCGTATATAGCTGTCAGGAAGGTCAGACTCATGCTCAGGCCCCCTCCCCCTAAAGCTCTTTTTTCTCTAAATCGATACGAGCCGAGCCATATCGTGCCCATTCAAGCTTTGCACATTTATTGGATCAGGCTTTCCGGTCGATGGCCTTCCTAAATCACCCCCCACAAAGCATGGGAAGATTCAATGCCGGGCTCTTCCAGAGCTGCTACTCAATATGCCTTCCCCGGATCGATTCATGAGAATAACTGGATCCACAATATCGCCACACTGCAGACAGCGAGCGGACCTGAATTCTATTTCATTTTCAACAAGATCAAAAACCGACTCGCTTGCCATGAGTCCTCCACATCGACAACACACATCGGATTTAGAACTAGAGGTCGGACAGCCATCAAGGTGATTATTGCGATTTATGTGTGCTTTCATCCGAATCTCCCGGGAAAATAAAAAGCACATCAATAAAAATTACATGATTATGAGAGAGCATTCAAAATTTCTGACAGTCAAATTTCTCCTATATTTCTCACCAAAACGGTGCAACCACTATGCCCATCAAATTCAAGCCGGGAGCTAAGAAATTTCCCCATACATTTCAGGCTTGCATCCCGGAGAGAGACAATGAAAACACCTTGATAAAAAAATCGAGCGTTGGCGCACAGGCCAGCATGAGCGAAATAGCACAATTACATCCCATTCTTCCCTGTGTTCTTAAATTTATTGACGGATTTCCTCTACCAGCACGGCAGTTGGTGTTGAAGAGGGAACTAGTCTCCCTTCTTGAACCCTGTTATCCTGGCCAAGCGGAATCTTTCACACGTTCATCATGACGATGACGCATCACCAACATGGCATCATTTGCATTCGGTCCAACCCGACATCAAGAATTTGGTCTATATGAAACCGTGGGCTCTGGAAATCCAACAGGGTAGCAAACAATTCCCGGATGGCACCTATGCCCTTCAGAACATTGAATGGCGTGTGAAAGAGGGGGAAACCATGGCGCTGATTGGTGAGAGCGGATCAGGAAAAACCACTTTCTTGCGTCTCCTGAATCGGTTGATAGCACCAACGACCGGTGCCGTCGTCATTCAAGGCGAGCCCGCCTGCGTACAGGATCCCATTCAACTTCGTCGACGCTTGGGGTATGTTCCCCAAGATGGCGGACTCTTCCCTCATTGGACCATCAGGCAAAATGTCTGCCTCGTTCCCCACTTATTAGGATGGTCATCGAAACAGCAACTCGATCGAGTCAACAAGCTCTTACCTCTCATGAACCTGAATCCCGCCCAAATTGCCGAACGTTACCCTATTGAACTCTCAGGGGGACAGCGACAACGTGTGGCCGTGGCCCGTGCCCTGGCCGCCGATCCAACCATCGTCCTGCTCGACGAACCATTTGGAGCGTTAGATCCGCTGACCCGCCATGATCTGCAGGACCAATTTCTCTCCCTTCAAACCCAATTGCATAAAACCATGGTTCTGGTGACCCATGACATGTCGGAAGCATTCCGGCTGGGCGACCGGATTACCATCCTCAAAGAGGGACGCATTCAGCAAGTTGGAACTCCACACGAAATTCTCCATTCTCCTGCCACCCCCTATGTTCATTTGCTCGTTCAGCATTATCACGCTCATCGGGGTTAGCAGGAAGGGGATGCACACCTATCAATTCAGACAGCGGATCCGGAACATTTCTAGAATAATCGTGGTCGGACTTCTTGGACTGCTCTATTCTCTTTCTCTGCCTGTTTGGGCCTCGGACACCATTGTGGTGGGGTCCAAGAATTTTTTGGAAAGCCGGCTCCTGGCGGAAATGTTTGCTCAACTCATTGAGGCCCGTACGGAATTAATCGTCACACGTCGCCTGGGACTCGCCGGGACTCAAGTCTGTTTTGAGGCTTTAAAATCCGGGGGGATTGATCTTTATCCCGAATATACAGGAACAGGGCTCGTCACCATTCTCGGTGAACCGCCAATACACGATCGAGTGTCTGTTTTGAACCGCGTTCGCGGGGAGTTTCTTCACCGTTGGGACATTTGGTGGCTGGCACCGCTCGGATTTGAGAATTCTTATGCCTTGGCCCTTCGCCGTGATCGAGCACAATCCTTAGAACTCCACACAATCTCTGATCTCGCGCGTGTAGCCCCACAGATGAAAGCCGGATTTGGGTATGAATTTATCCAGCGAGAAGATGGATTGGTGGGATTGAATAAATCTTACGGGTTACAGTTTCAGGAAGTAATCGGCATGCAACAAACGTTGAAATATCAGGCCACAGATAAGGGAGAGGTTGACCTCTTAGATGTCTACACCACAGATGGCCGCTTGGCTGTGTATGATTTTGTCGTCCTGAAAGATGATCGTCAGTTTTTTCCACCTTATGAGGCCGCAGCACTCGTTCGAGGGGAAATACTCAAACGTCATCCGGAATTAGGACGGGTAATTAGTTTGCTCACCAATGCCATAAACCCAACACGCATGCGTGAATTAAATCTCCGGATTCAGGAACAGGAAGAACCGGTTCCCCAAGTAGCGCAAAGTGCCTTACGGGCACTTGATCTTGTAGACGACAATCACGTCCAACCAGCCGCCAACACGGAATCTTCCGATTCCATTTTGTCCTACATGTGGACCAAACGTTCCGATCTGGCCCTGCGCACAGGAGAACATCTTGGGCTTTCCGGACTAGGGTTGTTCCTGGGCATACTGGTTGCCATTCCATTGGGACTGGCTCTCGAACGGTGGCGAAAAGGAGCCGAAGCGATCATCCGAATAATCGGCATGTTGCAAACGATTCCCTCCATCGCACTTCTGGCCTTTATGATTCCGATATTTGGCGTCGGAGCACTCCCTGCCATCATGGCCTTATGGATGTATTCATTATTCCCAATTCTTCGAAATACCTATTCAGGGTTACGAGACGCAGCTCCAAATGTTGTGGAAACCGGGCGAGCCCTTGGCATGACGGAGTGGCAAATTCTCCGCACAATTCGCCTTCCACTTGCTGCACCCACCATCATGGCCGGCATTCGCACCTCTGCCATCTGGACCGTCGGGACTGCCACACTTGCCGCCTTTATCGGGGCCGGAGGCTTGGGTGTCCCGATCGTGGCAGGGCTCCAACTTGCGGACGTCAATTTGATATTGTCCGGAGCCCTACCCGCAACGGTATTGGCCCTGTCGGTTGATGGCCTCTTGGGTCGAGTAGAACAATGGGCCCGGCCACGCGGCCTGGATCCGGTTCGATAAGGTCTCCAAATCGTCATCTGACATATGAAAACGCCAATCACCGTGACGAATTGTCGGACAAAAGAGCCCCTTACTCATCTGATTTGGTCGATGCCCTTGTCTTGCCCGCAAACCTCTCTCCCGCTATAGTGAAGAGATTAATGCAATTCCAATACATTCGCCTACATTTACGTACTGCCCTTCAGTTTTGTTTATTGAAGGCAGATCATGGAAAGTATTCAACGGATCCTTTCTCTCCCTTCAGCATCACACGAGAAAATTTTAAATCGAAGGATGTTCTGATTCTTGAACCTTTTCGTCTTATTCCCAATTTGGCGCTATCTACCTCTCGGTCTGAGGTTAGATGTCCACAATAGACCCCCTAAGGAGGACTCATGACATCGCAAACAGATCCATCAATTACCATCGACCTTCCACTAACCAGGGAAGACCCAGATGTGGTTAAGACTGAAATTACCCGTGGATTATTAGGCAATCCCAAAACCCTTCCTTCCAAACTCTTCTATGATGAACGCGGTTCCACCCTCTTTGAACGGATATGTGAGCTGCCGGAATATTACCAAACCCGCACCGAGCATCACCTCCTCACCAAGTGGGCTGATGAAATCGTCGGAATCAGCGGAGCAGAAGAACTCGTGGAATTAGGATCCGGCGCAGCCACAAAAACACGAGTACTCCTCGATGCCATGGCCAGCGTCGACCAACTGCGCTATTTCGTCCCGTTTGATGTCGATGAAACCATTGTCCGACGAGTTTCCGAAGAGCTGGTCCTCGAGTACCCCGGACTCCACATTCATGGCGTAGTAGGAGATTTTCTTTTCCATTTGGAGCATATTCCGGAAGGTGGCAAACGCCTCGTGGTCATTCTTGGAGGAACCATTGGCAACCTCCCTGCTCTTGCCGCTCAAGGGTTTCTCTCCTCCGTGAACTCAGAAATGGCATCCGGAGATTATTTCTTATTGGGAGTCCAGCTCATCACCGAACCTCGTCGTCTGGAAGCCGCATATAATGACAGCCAGGGCATTACAGCAAAATTCAACAAAAATATTATTCGAGTGCTTAATAGTCAATTCGGTAGCCACAGCGATGCAGAATCATTCGACCATGTCGCCAGGTATAATGAAGCCGACCATCGAATTGAAATGTGGCTCCGTTCACGAGAAGATCAAACACTGGACATCCAGGACTTAGGATTACACATCCATCTCAAACAAGGTGAGGAAATTCGCACCGAAATCAGCACGAAATATGACCGCTCCTTGGCCGAAGAGCTTCTAGCTGCTTCAGGTTTTGCCATGGTCAAATGGTATTCGGACCCTGACAACCTGATTGGCCTCGCACTCGCAAAAAAACCTTAAGCCGGATGGCTCCAGAAGGGCAGAACCTTCTCCATCAGGATTCAGAACTGCCCTAACCTCACACCCGTAAGGTACTCCGCCAACCTACTCCCATGATTTATCTCAACCCGGCAGGACTTGCGCCGTTCCACCATGAGGTGCAGCAAGAAATTGCACGGACACTTAACACGTTCAGCCACTTGTTATATGCAGAAGCCGGAATCCGGTATTACCGGGACACGCTTCAGGAATGCCGACGGACCATTGCAGATTGGTTGAAGGTGAACAATAAAGAACGGGTCGCCTTCATGCCCAATTCCACAACTGCATGCAACCTGGTTCTTTCTCGAATCAATTGGTTACCTGGACATGTTCTTTTGACTACCACTCATGAAAATTCCACGATTCTCAATGAAATCCAAAAACTACGTGACCGAGGAATCCGCGTGGTTACACTTGACCCGGATGTTCCCTCCGGCTTCCTTCCCGCTCTTGAACGGACCCTAGATGAACAACCCATTCAGGCTATCGTCATCAGTCACGTCTCTCATTTGGATGGGCGTATCTTTCCCATTACCGCAATCCAGGACTTGGCGCAGTCACACCACACGCTGCTCATCGTAGACGGAGCACAAGCCATCGGACAGATTCCGGTTACCTTTCAAGAGATTTCTCCCTACGCGTATTTCTTCCCTGGCCATAAATGGTGCACCGGTCCCATGGGAACCGGTGCGCTGATAATCGGGAAAGACGATCACCAGGAGACGCAACCCTATTGGGCCGGATACGAAATGGGCACCCACAATATTGGCTTGATCGCGGGATTTGCCAAAGCCTGCCATCTCAAGGCTCAGCAAAATCCAGATAACCCAATCCTTGAACAGGTGCGAGAAAAATGGAAAGTCTGCCTTGGACACTGTCCTGGCATTCGTATTATCGAAGGGGACGGGGCACAGGCTCCTGGCATCTTATCGTTTGCCTGCCTTGACGAACACACGGAACAGGTGATGCATACCCTTTCCTCCACTCATTCCATTGCATGGAAAACCCTCACCCATCCCTCACATCCCTCCAACCTTTCGATCCGTATCTCCTGGAATACCGACACGCCAAGTATTGACATTCGCTCAACCCTTGCGTTGTTTTCCTCACTCTCAAACGAGTGAGACCCCTTGCACAATATGGGAACACCTTCTGGGTATTAGGCATTCTAGGACAACCAACTTCGAAGAATTTCTTAACTGCACGATGACCTGAGACAAAGGGGGCCTTGCTCGCCTATGGTACTTCACAATAAACACTATAACTGTATACTGATCCCCGTTTAATCTCCCAGATTGGGACTAAGTATTCTGTAGGGGATGAAGCGGGGACCATAGAGGAAAGTCGCCCCGCGAAAACCTGGCTCCGGCTGATGGCGTTAAATGCGGCGGTACAACAGAAGTTTCCACATGAAGTCAAGGACTGCGGCCTCCCTAATGATAGCCAACAAAGGGTGCCCCCCGGAAGGGGCCTTTCTGTAAGTCTGTCGGGGCATGGCCATCACGCAAGCATATACCAGTTATAACCATCCAATAGGCAATGCGAACACAAAACGGCTGATACGGAGATGCCGGCCTGGATTTACGAGGTAGTCATTGAAGCCTTGAAAGGGTGGGGGAGGAAGTCCAACCATGGGTATCTCCATTCGGCGCTGCAGTACCAAACGCCGATGGCATTTAAATAACAACATTTCGTACACGGAACTCAATTGCAGACGGCTTGACAAATGGAGTGCAGTTCACTTTGGTTAGGGCCATTCGCTCATCTCAGGCAGTCTCTAATCCGGTAGGCAAGTCCGGTCAATGCTTGACAGCAACATGTTTCACCGAAGAGAACGAACGGATTCAGCTGGGTTTAAATTGACAAGAAGAGTACTATGGAATGAAAACCGGATTCTCCTTTCAATGGGGGGAGTGTTGAATAATAAGGATGTTCAAGGGCAAATTTGCGCAGGATGAGATTCCTCATCAAAGGCTCCGGGTCGGTTCAAAAAAGCATGCCCTGAGTCTTCCCGAAGGGTCCGTCCAGCCAGGCCGCAGCCGTTTTTCCGCGCGGAGCGTACGCTGAGTACGTGAGCACGGGAAAATGGCGAGAACGCCGCTGGCGGCTTTTTTCAACAGACCCATGGGAGATATCAATCGACAACTTTTCAGAATTTTGTGGATCAATGGACAAAAACTGTTCAAAAACAACGAAGAGCGGGATAGATACCAAATAAAAATGTGCTATAATCGCGCCCAAAATGTCCATGAGTAAGAACAAATGCTCATTCAGTCAACGAAGCCGCGAATTGCCTCGAGGTATTGCTCAAACTTTACATGACCATTTTTTTGCCCGCTACCATCTCACATGGCTTCCCTGTCTACAAAGTCCAATGATAGAAAGAGATCAAGAGGATCTCTCACTGCTGTGTTGTTTTACTATAAATTCCTCCCATTTCCTCAGCTTTTCATTCCCCCATATAGTACAATTCACGATGAAATCCGGATCAAGCAGGGGGACCAACTCCCTTTTAGCCGACGCAGAATAACTTTCCTCATTGAGCATTCATTCTTAGGGTTGTTCCTCAGTGGGATATTTTATATGGGCCGTTACTGTTTCATAATCTTTATAAACGGGAGCGTCAGTGATGAGAATCTTGTTAGCCGGAATGATCGCGATGTTCATGATGTTCCCCCTGCATGTAGCAGCGGGTTTTACATTCGATCAGGTGGTTCAAAAAGCGAAAAACTTAGCGGATAAACCATATGAGGCCCCTCAACTTGTCCCAAAAATAATGCGGGAAATTTCATATGAGGCGTATAAAGGGATTCGGTTTAATCCTGACCACAGTCTGTGGAAAGAGAGCCAATCGCATTTTCAGGTCATGTTTCTTACTCCGGGTTTGCATTATACCCATCCAGTGACCATCAACGTCATCGACGCCGAAGGTTCACGCCCGCTGGTGTTTAAGAAAACCGACTTCGTCTTTGCCGACCCCGAAATAGAAAAACGGGTGCCGCCCGATGTAGGGTTTGCCGGATTCAAGCTGACCTTTCCCTTGAAAAACAAAACCGAGCATACTCAGTTTTTGGTCTTTGCTGGAGCGAGTTATTTTCGGGGCATCGGAAAGGAAAACGTGTTCGGGTTAGCAGGACGAGGCCTGGCAATTGATACAGGACTTCCCAGCGGGGAAGTTTTTCCTTCATTCACGGAATTCTGGTTGGTACGCCCGGCTCCAGATGCCAAAGAGATGGTGGTCTATGGGCTACTGGACAGTATCAGTCTCTCTGGAGCCTATCAATTTACCATTGTTCCCGGTAGCCAGACGAAGCTGAAGGTGCGCACCAAACTTTTCCCCAGAAAACCCATTCAATTATTGGGTATTGCCCCGCTGACCAGCATGTTCTTTTATGGAGAGAATACACCACGGCCAACCGGAGAATGGCGCCGGGAAGTCCATGACTCGGACGGATTGCAGATTCATGATGGCCTCACACGTGAGTGGTTGTGGCGCCCCTTGATGAATCCTGCCAACCTGGAAATGGATTTTTTTAGTACGGACAATGTACAAGGATTCGGTCTCTTGCAACGGGAGGGAAAATTTTCTGGGTACGAAGATTTAGGGGCGCATTATGAACAACGTCCAAGCGCCTGGATCGAACCACAGGGTGAATGGGGGCAAGGAAAAGTGGTGCTCGTCCAACTGCCTACCCCCAATGAAACGCATGACAACATTGTCGTTTTTTGGACACCCGTAGCGCCCGTGACCCGCGAGACCCCCCTAGAAATGGCCTATGATGTGAGTTTTGGGAAGGCCACGCTTTCACAAAATCCGTTGGGAACCGTAGTCAACACCTTTATTGGAGATGGCAACCGTATCGGTGGAGGAAATGTTCCGCAGGCGTATCGAATCATTATCGATTTTGCCGGTGGCCCACTGAGTAAAATGCCTGCTGATGCTCCCATCAGCAGCCAGGTCACGGCCTTGGACAACAGCGATATCCTGGAGCATTTTGTGGAATATCATGAACAGATTCAAGGATGGCGATTATCCATCCTGGCCAAACCTCAAGACAAAAAGCCACTTCATTTACGGGCGTTCCTCAAAACCGATTCGGCAACCTTAACCGAAACCTGGACGTATCGCTTACCAATGAATAACCACATTCTGGCACAAGACAAAGAGTAATGCCCCGATCGCTTGCCGAACATACCCTCTCACGGGTTTGCGATTACCTCTCAGCCATGGGGGTGGAAATAACCCGCGACGTCACGCTACGAGCTCTCATCTTAGTTGAGGCCGGACTGGCTTCAGAGCGGGAAGATCCACTGCAATTTGTGATGACAAGAATCCATGAACACTTTGCCCTTCAGAATCCGTCTCTTCCCACTACCGCTCCTCCGATCACACGTAGCAGCATGAGTTTTAAACCATGAAAATTCGTGAAGCCACAATCGCCGAGGCCCAACATTCGCTGGCCACCCCCAGACGAATAAGCTGGCGAGTTGCCGCAGGGCTCCGGCGCGTCCTGCTGACCGTATTGGTCCTCATTCAATCATTTGTGGCCGCTTCTTATATGACGGCCATCCTTCCCTATCATGGGGGAAATGTGCTGGAGTCGGCGATTATTGCTCTGTTTTTTGTATTATTTCTCTGGATTTCCGTTGGATTCTGGATTGGCATGTTCGGATTTATCCTCCGGTGTTTCGGCGGTGATCGATTTTCACCACTGGGACGCCATACCGCTGCAGAGTTGACCACTCAACCCCTGGCACGGACGGCCGTGGTCATGCCGATCTACCACGAACCCATACAGCGGACGTTCGGCGGGATCCGCGCAATGTATCGCTCCTTAGAACAGACAGGGCAGATTGACCATTTTGATTTTTTCATTCTATCCGACAGCCGGAACCCAGATGTGTGGTTGGCGGAACAAGCCGCCTGGCATCGGTTATGTACCGAGTTGGGAGCGGGCGGGCATCTGTTTTATCGGCGCCGGTCTCTGAACCAACATTATAAAAGTGGCAATATTGCCGACTTTCTTCGCCGCTGGGGTTCCGGCTATGAATACATGATCGTCCTTGATGCAGATAGTCTCATGGGTGGACCCACTCTGGTCACGATGGTGCAACTCATGCAGGCTGAACCTCAAACAGGCATCCTGCAAACCAGCCCCACCTTAATCAATGCCCGTTCAATGTTTGCAAGGGTCCAGCAATTCGCCAATCATGTATACGGTCCACTGTTTACGACCGGCCTTGCCTCCCTGCAGCTTGGAGAAGCCGTCTATTGGGGCCATAACGCCATCCTTCGCACACAAGCATTTATGAAACATGCCGGTCTGAAGCGGCTTCCTGGACCAGGACTTTTTCATGGGCCTATTCTCAGTCACGATTTTGTGGAAGCCTCATTTATGGGACGTGGGGGGTATGAAGTCTGGCTGGAACCGGAACTCTCTCACAGTTATGAAGAATCCCCTCCCACCCTTGTGGATGACCTGCAACGGGATAAACGCTGGGCCAAAGGAAATTTACAGCACATGTGGCTCATGCTGTTTGAACCCGGATTGCGGCCTGCACATCGCATGGCTTTTTTGAACGGAATTATGTCCTACCTGGCCTCTCCCTTGTGGTTAATCTTTTTGGTGTTAACAACGATTGAAGCCGCACGTTTGGTCCTGTATCCCATCAATTACTTTCCGGAACCTCATAGTCTGTTTCCCCATTGGCCTGAATGGAACCCGGAATGGGCCATCATTCTGGCCAGCAGCACATTGTTTCTGCTGTTTCTGCCAAAAATTCTGTCCGTAATCGATGTCATCCGATGTCGACGGGGCAGACAGCATGGTGGCATCATTCGACTGTTGATCAGTGTCTTCCTGGAAATAGTGGTTTCTACACTTCTGGCGCCCATTCGCATGTTGGCCCATAGCCGTTTTGTGTTGGAAGCGTTGCTCAATACATCGTTACGGTGGGCCGGCCAGAATCGGACAGATGAAACCGGCTGGTCTGCCGCCATATTAAATCAGGCCCCGGGGACACTGATTGCCGGATCCTGGGCGGCATTCGCTTTTTGGCTTGATCAGATGTTTTTTTACTGGTCGCTCCCGGTTGCAGGACCACTCGTGTTTGCCGCACCCACCTCTGTCTTTCTCAGTCGGGTGGGACCTGGTGAACGACTGAAGCGCTGGGGATTTTTGCAAGTTCCCGAGGAACGTCATGGCTCACCATTGCTGGATGATGTCTATGCCAGAACCTACCCTCAACTAGAAACGTATACTGAACGATCTTCTCCCGCCATACAAGCTATCCTGGATCCGGTGCTGAACCAGGTACACCAAGCCATGGCTCATGCGCATCGAGGTGGCAAAAAACAGGAGATGATCCTGGCACTCCGCAAACGATGCTTTCAACATGGCCCACAAATCCTCACGCAAAAAGAACTCTGTCACCTGGTACGCGACCGCGCCAGCTTGCAATGGCTGCATGAGCAGGCCTGGCAGGCTCCACCTGATTCCTACTGGGGCAAAGCCCTTCAGA
This sequence comes from Nitrospirales bacterium, assembly GCA_021604105.1. Taxonomy (GTDB): domain Bacteria; phylum Nitrospirota; class Nitrospiria; order Nitrospirales; family UBA8639; genus Nitrospira_E. Next base: position 38,218 of record BQIW01000025.1, read on the forward strand.
AGCATTTTCAACACTGAACAAATTTGGCCCGGACCTACGCATCTCTGGACTATCCCCACCATGACTGTTGCCCGTTTTCTCGTAGGTCCTCCCCTTGATTCACTTTGAGGTATACTTATCCTGATTAATAATTTTCCGTGGGTAAAGGGAACAATCGGACAATTGCGGCCGTGATCGTCAACGATGATGGCATAATTCCAAACTAGTGGACTGCAACGAATAAATGAGTCGGGCTCAATACTGAGATGAATTGATCCTGGATTATTAACATTTTATCGTCTTACCGAATTACACCGATTACATACTGAAGTTGGGTTTCCACTCCCTTCCGCGCCGTCCTGCCTATTCATGTCGGAATAGATGTGATGCGAACGATCACGAAAGAGGCTGTCCCAAAACTGAAAGTTTGGCTGTCAGGGCAGCCACGAAATTCTATGTCTTGCCTTGCCATCACTGGTCAATTCGTCAATGTTTCCTCCAATGCCGATTCAGGGAAGATTTGCGACGGAACCCTTTTTCAGTGGGTCTTCCGGGATAAGTATATGGTGACATCAGAAGTTCTGACGCAGGGGGAATGTGTGGTTAACAAGAAAAGCAATCTGACGAGTCATGAGGTGTGGGAATACCGATAGAGAGTTTTAATGGACTGAATCCCATCTCTCCAACCAATTTTTTTCCCCTCCGCTCTAGTTCTAGGTAAATAAGAAATCGGCACCTCTGTCACGCGCCAATTCTTCTGAGCCACTTTCAGCGTGAGCTCCAACTCCAATTCAAACCCTGATTCTTTGAGCGGGATATCGCTCAAGACTTCCTGTTTAAAAACTTTGTAACCGGTCCATACATCCGTCAACGTTAAACCCGTCGCAGCATTGGTTAACGCCGTGAAAATCTTGTTACCCAGATAAGAGACCAGTGGCCAACTCCCTTTCCATCCACCCAAAAACCTGGACCCGTAAACAACATCGGCCCGACCTGTTATCACCGGCACTAACAGACGATGATAATCTTCTGGACTATATTCCAAATCAGCGTCCTGTACGATGACAATACTTCCTCGCACATGCCGAAATCCCGTTTTCAGGGCTGCCCCCTTTCCTTGATTGTGTTGGTGAGTCAATACCCGGACTTGAGAATAATTTGTACGTGATTCATAGATTATTGCCTGACTTTCTTCGTCCTCTCTAGGCCCCTGACCAAACTGCTCGTAGAGCCATTCACGAGTTCCATCCGTGGACCCATCATCCACAATGATCAGTTCTTTTGGAATTTCCACCTTTTGCACGCGGCCGACAAGCGTCTCAATCGTTTTCCGTTCGTTGTAGACGGGAATAACAATACTCACCACCTGAGTTTTTTGCCCCAGTGTATTTTGAAGCGTCTCCATATCTCTTTCGATCATTGCGGACATGATCTCCTATACTCAAAAAATCTCTAGTAGCCTACCATGAACGTTGGAAAAACCCTCCTCATTTTTTGGGGAAAATCCACTCCATAAGAAAGTCTTTGATTATTGACTAGGAAATCTCTCAATCATTTTCCATAGTGATCAATCGGAATAGACGGATAGCACCAATGTGTTAATGGAATTCTCCTCGCAATAGGGGTTTTTTACATTGTCTCAAACACCTGTCCTATCCCAACGTCTTTGTCTCATGAGCCCACTCACGCCACCCGATCCTTTGGGAAGGAGTGTCTAAAACCAGCTCAATTTCAATTTGTTATTCTGTTCAACCAATTCGGCGCTCCCCCTGCCTCGTATATGGGTTATGGAAATGAACGGGGAAATTCGAGGAGGAATGGAGAGGGCAGGATAAACATGCCAGTAGCCTCACCATGGACATTAGAAAGAATATCCAACATCGATCCTGTCACCATACTGCTCATGGATGATTTCATGGATAATTTGGTGATCCCTGGAGATATCTTAGAACGATATGGCTATCAGGTTGTATCTGCAGAAGATGGCGAGAATGGGCTTAAACGCGTTCAACCCGAATTGATATTTATGGATGTGAACATGTCTGGACTTGATGAATTCCAAGCCTGCAAAGGACTGCGAACACAGGAGCACTTTCAGCCTACCCCGATTATTCCCTTGAGGGCGCCATCTGAAATCGCTCATCCAGACCGGATCTTTACAGCTGGCGGCTCTGAGTGTTGGTCTAAATCCAAAACCGCCACGTCATTCCAGACCAAATATCATCAATTTTTGAAAGAAAATGTAAGTTGGACTGGGTTTTACATTCACTGCAACCGGAATTCTGTTGGGATGTGCCCCTAGAGGCGACCTCTATTTTTCAGTGATATTTGAAATTTTCCCATTCAATACACTCCTTTATCTAAATGGATACATGCATCATCCCCAAACATACACAGTCCCACTCACATGAGAACACCCTCACTACCCTGTCCCCATTGCTCAAATCCTTGCTGGAACCCCTGATTATAGAGACCGGATTTTGACATGGCATCTAAATTGCTGTTTAATTATAAATATGGATTTTCCTTCAAAATTCTCCATTTTATGATCAATTTGAAGGGAAAATCCCACAGGAAGAGGCATTTACTAGACGCCTATTTGGCCTATCCACTTTTCACAATCTGGAGAACGTACACATGGTCACCGGTCTACGAAAAAATTCCACTTTTAATCTTTCAACTTGGGGACAACGCGGAACGGCAGGGTTGGTCGAAGAATGGGAACCCCGAATACCCATTCCTGAAGAAAAGCAACAACCCCGTCGGGGTTCGTCCATCTCAAGTCCTGACTCAAACAAACGACCCATGGAGGGAGAAGATCAGAAAAAGTAGATCTCACCTCCCTCAACCTAGACTCATTCAAATCGGTGCTTGAGGCATGCCCCCAGCCACCTCCCCGGTCCTGGCTTTGATGAACCAAGGCTTGAGCTTTCCACTCAAAGAAAAACCTTCCACCAAATTTCCTTTTCCTAAGATCTAACCATATTAATATTAATTGCCTAAAAATTTACATCTACTATAATTTTTTGATCAAAGACCAATGATGGTTTGGTGACGACGTAACTTCTGCCGCACACTTCATTCCAAACAGCAAGAGGTATCGCCTCAAACAACAAACATTCGTCCAATGGCAAAACTCCTGGCCTGGTCAGTAGCTGATCGTTTCAAGGAAATTTCAGAGATCTGCTCTGAAGAAAACAGGCTGCGGGACGATCCCTTGTCCAAGCCGAACAACCCATGCCTACCTTTCAGCGTCACCATAAAATAAATAGGCCTCCATTCGTATCTGCTCCCTAGGTTTACGTCATGTACCTCTTTCGGTACTTCCCCACGTAATACCAGTCGAAGTTTTCCAAGACTTATGGAGTAATCTCTATTCATTTTTCTCTTTAAAATTAATTACTTAGATTTCATTCAGTGTTGGCCTGCAGCAACAGCATGGCCATCGGCATCAAGGTTGCTTTTCATTGTAATCAGGAACGGGTAACAGACGACTGATTTATTAGAAAGGCAACACCATGGAAGGGATTTTACTCATCATCATCAGTTGCGTAAGTCTGTTGGGATTGGTTTCGTTGTATTGGTTATGGAGACCATAGACATGAACCCTCTTAAAGAAATCCACTCCATCCATTACCATGCCTTCCCTCACGACCTCCATGTTCCCTATTAAATCAGTCAGATGGAATGACTTATTGCTCACCTATCTTAACTGATTTTTGGTACTGGATTTTTGTCCTTCATTTGGATGTGAACATTTTATTAAGCTGATATCTTTTGTAAACAAAGAAGTCTGTGATTCTTACTAGGCCAATTTTTTAACAAATTTTGTGGCCTACAGCTCCTAAAGGAGAAACAAAAGATGGACGACACAATGACCATTAGTCGATCATGTGAAGAGGGAATGTACCTTCTTCGGGAAGGCGATTATGTGTGGAGAGTGAACGAAGAGGGGGAGGTGGACTGTGCCGTCCTAGGGGATCCCACTGCATTCGAACTTCTTACCTTCATTCAGAAATGGAAAACCCCATCCCGTCGGATCTTTCAAGACTATCCCTTCCAGGATTTTTCTAACTGACTGATAGGAATTTTTACCCTTCTCCGATTTTCATCAACCTGCTGTTGACTGCCTGGTTCTCCGGACCATGCTGGACACTGACACCTTTTGACAAGCCCACGTGAACAACCTTGAAAGCCGAGGCCGTTCAAGATTTTTCCAATCCTGACGGCCTCGGCTACTAAGTCGACATCTCATTAAACATGCTTGGGGATCCCCCCGCAGTTCAATCATTTATATTGAGGCAGAAACCACAGACTCTGTGGAACTGAGATCCTTCACTTGCCCCTTCATCCCTTTTACTGAACTCGGATGGGAATATACGCCCGATTGTTCGAACCATTCACCTCATTGATATCATTGTCCTCATCTACGATAATTCCCAGCCAGTAATTTTGTCCCGCATTCAGAAAATTGGGGATAATGACCGGAATCGTGGTGGTGAACACGTCGGCAGGATGGATCGAGCCAAAAGTTCCCCCACCGATACGGGTATCGCCGTAACTAATAAAGTCATTCGTTGAGACATAGATTCCGAAGGTAACGTTGGAATGAGTCTGTTTCCCATTATTTTCGATTGTAAATTCGGGCCGTACCACATTTCCTCGATTCACCCGATACCCGGGTTCCCCGGCGATCGTAATACCCGTCAACGTCCCCGTGTTGGCGCTATTCCGGACTCGTACCCGGCCATGACTGGAATACTCACCGCTGGCTCCGGTTCTTCGCCAGTGGGAAGCGGACACATCGTTAAAGGAGGAGCTTTGCGAGCCATAAAGCACCCGCGCCCCATGTGAAGCATCTTCCCCGAAATACGTGATAGCTGATCCCCCATTGGTATGATGGTGGCGCCAGGAGTCACCCATGACATTGTATTCCCAATTGACATGCATCAGGCCAAGATAGTGCCCCGCCTCATGCACAATGACCGCATCGATGGGACGCCTTGATCCGGTATACGTAAAATTGGCGTTTTTGTTTTGTGAGGTCGTCCAGGAACGCCCGGTGGAATCCAGCACAGTATCCACTTCATCCAGTCCATAATGCCATCCGAATAACCAGTAGCAGTGGTAGCGCATGCGGGCCTCTCCTGGAGGAGAAATACTTGAAGCCCAAATTTCATTTTGTCCATTGCCACTCCCCACCCCGCCGGTTTCAGTCGTATGGTTGATCGAAAACGGCGAGGGGTTCGTATTCGTAATATTCACGCCTCGTTGAGCTGCCTGCAGGACACTCCCGGCCGGGAAACTTCCAGTATTGATCCGCGCTGTCGTGGAGTTTCCTCCCCATCGCAATTTCTTGCCACTATCCCCATTACATTCCAGCCAGGACGCCGAAAATGCGGGAGAACTACACAACACCGCGAGAATCATGGGTACGAAAATTTTTCTCATATTCATTATCGAAGTCCCTCCTTAGCATGGATGTCATAGCGCTCTTCATCGCTTCTTTTAAGTACTGCTTCATCCTTGGCCTCAAGCGCCAAGACCTCATTGTCTGGCACTTCAAACCGGTCTTTCACATTAGCCATCACTATGGGGGATCGAGGATCGCCCACCTGCTGACTCCACTCACGTATGGCATCAAAAAAGACTTCGGGAGTCAGCGGTTCTTCATAGGTTTCCATTGGAATAGCCTCTGATTCTTCCGTGACATCTTTGTGGATTGGCAGAATCTGATTACCCAGATTGACCGTCGTGATCTTTGGAGCTTCCCGCTCATAACGGGCCTGCAGTTCTTTCATGCTCTGTCGGCTCTCCCGGCTCACGCGATCGATATAGGCCTTCATATCAGGTCGTTTCAACAAGGCTTTGAACGAAGGACGTGGTATTTCCATGACATTGAGATCGAACCGGGGTTTTCCACCAATGCGTAAAGTTTTGTGGGCTTCCACTACCGGCACTCCCCAACCATTCAACACCTGATTTTCATGTATACGAAATCTTCCTTCGACACATTCCACCAACTGACAATCGTCGATTTCTCCTCCTTTGACGAACAACACATCGGTTTGTCCAAGGGCAAACGCGGGCGCGGTCGAAACCATGTAGACACCACCCTGTCCATCGGCCCCACCGGGAATTCGGAGGGTGACCTTTTTGTCAGGGACTTCCCCTCTCAAAACTTCCAGAACCTGATAAGTCACAAACGTATGGGGAAGACCATGGGGTTGCTCTTTCGTGGGCTCTGAGTTTCGATATTGGATATCAACAACTTGGCCGTACACAATCAAACCCGCTTCACGAACTTTAGATTGAAGTCCGCCTTCGCCGGCATCATTTGGACTATGTCCCCATGCTGCTGAATTGATGGCCACCATGCCAATCATTATCGCTACGTTAAACAACACATTGAGTTTCATAGAATGCCCTTTCTATTTCATTACGTGAATACAACATTGCAGGAACCGGACGAATCAGTCGTCATTTACGGATCATCGACCACTTTGTGTGTCAGTTTCCTGCATTGCATCTGAATCTTGTGCGCTTGCTTTCTGGGCATGCACCCTCCTTGGTGAGTGAAAAGAAAAAATATTTCTGCAGCCTGCTAAAGCAACCTCAATGCCAGAATCCTCAATGAAAAAAAATCATCGTATTCATGGGAAATTTGAGTATTTTTCAATCCAAAATTTTTTCGATCGACTCCTCGTTACCGGAGAAAGCCAACACCATTAGATACGAAAGGTATCGATTCAGATACGCACACTGATTTCCAAACACGATCCCTTGCCCTATCGCCTATCGTTCGCTTATTCATTTTCATGCACCTATCAAAACAGGACCCCCTTGGCGTGAAAGACGGATGCCCAGAAACGATGCGGCAAAAACGGGATGAGCCGGCTTTAGATCACCGAGAACACCTTACTGACCGTTAAAAGAGATTTGAATCAATACCGACGCGGGAGGGGAGCAGCATCGAAACTGTTCTACAGGTTTGGCCTTCCATAAGGGCACGATGCCGGGAGTAGTTCCCTGAAGATGAGATTGAGAAATGTCATAGGAGATTTCACAGTATTTCGAACCGATGGTATTCAGGAACAATTGGAGGGGTTAGGCATACAATTCTTATATGGAGGGGATCGGGTCAAAAACGGATCGGGAAGTCGGGCGTTGATGGATTTCCTAATGGGGTCTAGATGGCACTCAATGAAAGTTCTGATTTCCTTATTCTCTCTCGCTGGGAAGACGGTAAGGGATTAATCAGGATCTCACATCTGTCGACCGGAGAGGTTTGGGTCAAAACCATTGGAAATCGAAACATCCCTAGCCACTGCCGCGGTGAAAGAAACGGAATTTGACACCAAGGTCTCGCCGGATGGTCAAATGACTCTTACTGTTGTGGAAGGGGATCGTGGAATTGGGCACTGCATTCGGAACCTGCCAGATCAAAACTTCCGCACTTAGCTATGGGAATCGCGGGAAAAAATGCATGAAGACGGCTCCCGTCGATGTAGACCCAAAATCGCGTGGGCCCAAGGTATTCGACAGTCGCAATTACCGTTCCGTTATCACCATAAAGAGAGCCCGTTCGGACAGGCCCGAACGGGCCCAATTTTTCGTGTTGGGATCTGGTCTAGTGGATTGTTCGTGCCATTTCTTTCTCTAGTATTCCTTTCCACGATTGCCCTTGGCAATGTAGCCAACCTTGTCCTGGGCATTTCAACCTTTCAACACTTTCGATAGGGGTAAGACTTGTTCTCCAGACGCTTTCTCCAAGCGTTCCTCCAGCCGCTTGAGGGCTATTTGTGTTTCTCGTAAATCTTTGAGTATCTCTTTTTGTGTGACCGGAGCTTGAAGCTCGGCCAGACGTTCAGCTTTGGCTTCATCGAGGTTATTGATCACCACGGCAATAAACAGATTAATTACGACAAATGTCCCTAGAACCACAAAACTGACAAAAAAGATCCAGGATAATGGATGAAAATCCATGGCGGTATACATCACATCAGTCCAATCTTCCAGGGTCACGACGCGAAATAGGGTCAACAGCGAGATCCCTAATGATCGCCAATGCGTCGGGTCGTGCTCATGAAACAACTGATAGCCCATGATGGCATAGACATAAAAGATCACGCCCATGAGGGTCATGACATGAATCATGCTCGGAATAGATCTGACTAAGGTTGAAACGATGAGACGGAGTTCGGGAATGGTCGAAATGAGACGAACCACCCGCAACAATCGTGCTAACCGGGCAATCATGGCAAATTCACCCGTCGCTGGAATCAACGAAAACACGATGACGGAAAAATCAAAAATATTCCAGCCATCTCGAAAATACCGATCAATCTGAGGTGCCACAGCCACCATTTTGACAAGGGCTTCCAGAATAAAAATTCCAAGAATGACATGATTCCCCCAATGCATCAGGGCACCATAATGTTCCACCAATTCCGGTGAGGTTTCCAGGCCCAGAATGACCCCGTTAATGAGAATAAAGGCAATGATCCCGTACTCAAACCATGGGGCATGGACAATCTGATTCGCTCGATCTTTCATCGTGGTCAACTCACAGGCTCATCGCGCATTCATACCCTGAAATCAGGAAGAAAATGCGCGCCGATTCATTCGTGTTGGGAAATGGGAGGTATGAACTCAGTAAAGGAAAGCCTTCGTGCAACTCCTCGGGGAGCTTCAACTCCCCGATGTTTGCAAATAACCCCGCAGTAAATCTCTTCGCGCAACGATCCCGATTAATCTCCCCTTCGAGTCCACGACCGGCACCCGAATCAAATGATTATTTTGCAGGACATCGATAAGCGTCAGCACATTGGTATCTTGCGTGACCGATATCGGATTGGCAGTCATAACGTCACCTGCCGTCACATCTTCCAAATTTTTTCCTTTGCGCAACGCCTTAAGTAAATCAAACTCGGAAACGATTCCCACCAATTTCGAGGTTTCGTCGATGATGGGAACCGAACCAAATCCTTCCATCATATATGAGGCCAATAACTTGGCTTCAGAATCCTTCATGCCGGATTGCACTTCCTTCTCCATAACACTGCCCACGGTTAAATGCCCAAATTTACTGGCCCGCAAAGCTGCGACATCATCACTCATATGGTTTTTTCCTTTTTTGAGTAGAAGTTCATACCCACGTCGTGGCTCTTTGAATAATTGCAGTGCCCCGATTCACAATTCAATAGAAAGGTGCATTCATCTTCACATTTCCCCGATATTGTACCTGATGAGTTACCAAGGGAAAAGATGGTATTTCCCACATGCCACTTCCAACACTCCTTCAGGGTTCCAGTTCTTCAACTTAAGATCGGTAGCCAGATCCGCATCCCATGCCTCCTGCGGAACCAAGCCCACAATTTCACTTTCCTGAATTTCCACACCCAACCCATGTGACACACGTTCCACAGCATGAAATGCCGCTCGCAGGGACGTTTGCCGGAAATCCGTCAGATTCATGGACACCTGCACAAGATCTTTTGTTAACAAGAAAACTCCCATAGCCTTAAGCGCAGGCAAGCCTCCTCCCGAAGACCGGATCGTAGAGGCAATACGACGAGCCACGTGAATATCCTGGCTGTTGAGGACCACATTAAAGGCAATCAAGAAGAAACGGGCCCCGATTGCGACCGCTCCTGCCGTAGGATGCAATACGTTTGGGCCAAAATCCGGTTTCCAATCTTTCTCTTGATCCATCCGTTCCTGTAACCCAGAAAGCCCTCCCCGCCGTAAAACGTCCAGCCTAGCCCGCAAAGGCACGATAGCAGACCGTTCATAGAGAAAGACGGGAATACCCAATTCTTGCCCGACCCGCCTGCCCAAATCGTTGGCATAGCCAGCACACTCCTCCATCGTCACGCCTCGTAAGGGAATCCATGGCACCACATCAACCGCCCCGATGCGTGGATGCTGACCATGATGTCTGCGGAGGTCGATATTATGCTGTGCTTCTTGAATAAACTGAAAAAGTGCCGCGGCCATGGCCTCCGGCTCCCCTGCAAGGGTAAAAACTGACCGATGATGATCAGAATCCATATGAAGATCAAGTAAGGCCACATTGGGTACCGACTGAATACGCTCAGTCAATAAAGCAAGTACGGCCTTGTCCAGGCCCTCACTTACATTCGGCACACATTCCACCAATCGATCCATGTCCGCTTCCTTGGATTTTCCCTACACGGCAAAGAACCTGCGGTTCATGCCTCATGGGGGCACAAGCCGGAACAGGCTTTTGTTGACACTGAAAAAAATACCATATTATAGTCGATTAAGCGGTAAGCCTCATCCTTGGATAATACATCCAGGCAAAATCAACCCTTACAAAGGCCAAGAGCTGCTATACTCCGTAACAATCCGCCTATTGCGAAGACTCTTTAAGAGGCCACCCATCATTTTTCTGAGAAAGAAGGTGACATCATGAACGCCACCCACGTTGAACCAGCAACCGCCTTAGCCGAACTCAAAGAAACCAAACCTGATAAAGTGACACTTGTTGTCCTGAGTGGAGATATGGACCGCGTCATGGCGGCACTAATTATCGCCACGGGCGCTGCAGCCATGGGCATGCAGGTGACGATGTTTTTTACCTTTTGGGGATTGAATGCCATCCGGAAGGAAAATGTGAGTAGCTCCCCTAAGGATTGGCTTCGTCGAGCCTTTGGATGGCTGAACAAAGGGGGAGCCAGCCGTCTACCCCTCTCACGGTTTCATTTCGGAGGTCTCGGAACTACCATGATGAAAAAGGTGATGAAAGATAATCGTATGCCCGGCATACCCGAACTCATGGAAACCGCCAAAGACCTGGATGTGAAGATGATTGCCTGTACAACAACACTGGGACTGATGGGCATCTCCAAAGACACGTTGATCGACGGAATCGATCAACTTGCCGGAGTCAGCACGTATCTCGCGGAAGCCCGGCACGGATCCGTAAACTTATTTATCTAACGACCAACACAAAAGGATTTATCATGATACCAGCCGACGTTAAACTCGATACATTGGGATATTTTTGTCCGATGCCCATCATTCTGACTTCAAAAAAAATCAAAGAACTCGCCTCAGGGCAAGTGCTCGAAGTGATTTCGGATGACGAGGGCATTAAAAAAGATATGCCGGCCTGGTGCGAAACAACCGGACACGCCATGGTTGGTATGGAAGAAGAAGGTGCCGCGGACAAAAAAGTGTACAAAGCCTACGTCAAAAAGGCTTGAGATTCTCCCCTTGGAATTTCTCTTTCCCCGAGTCTCATTACTATTGAATCACCGTGGAATGGGAAGCCGGAGTAGAATCCGTCAAGCACTAATTTTTCCAACAACTACCCTATCCCAACGGTCCTACGTAAAGAGTGCTCCCCGCCTTCCTTTGTCCCCCCATTCCCTGGGGGCGAGAAAATATGGATGATTCCACAATGACACACGTCCGTTAAATGATATCGTGTTCAGAATATTGAACGTCGAGTCGTCACTATAGAAATTTTCCTCCTTGACATACTAACCACCTCGTCTCTTTTCAGAGGCACAGTTTCTTCAGCATGGGTAACCCCGTCTTTAATGTAGGCCAAGTGTTGGAAGAATAACCAACAATTGGCCCCTTCAACTAACCTTACATACGACCCTGAACCTTGCTTCACCACTCATCATACCCTCATACGCTTCAGCCGGGTGTTCAAGAGGAAAGTCTTCTATCATTGGCTTTATACCAGTCATCATCATAATTAATCCTCGGAACCACCCCACGTTGGCAAAGGACAAAATCGCCTCGGTGGCATGGCTCACAACGGCCACATGTCCTCCGTGCCACCCCACGCCAACCCGTTGGCCCTGAGTCCATCCCTTCACACCCGGACCCATCTGCTCGATGATACCGGCAATTTCATGTCCGGGAATACGTAGACACTCAAGACCGGGCCATAGACTTTCCTTCGAGAACACATCGCTGTGACAGATACCGCAGGGTTAGACCTAAACCAGAACCTGCCCTGAGCCAGAATTAGGCACCTTCCACCCGACGAATTGCAAAGAAGCCATTGCCTGCCGAACTTCCACGGCTTTCAGCCTTTTCATGTGAATACTCCTTATTTATTCACTATAAAATTTCTCTCGGCTTGGACCCGCTCGAACCACAAGCCTCAGGCCGGTACCGAAAAATATCACTCGATCTATCGTGACAGATCAGAAAACTCTAAGAAAGGTGGATATAGGCGGTATCGGACTTTTGGTTTTCACTTTCAACGTTGCTGCCGACACAGCCATAGGACTTCCGGCATAACTTCCCGTAAACCATCCCGATGGTGAGCTAACTTTATCTACACGCGCCAGCTAAAACCAAGGGTTCTACAGAGGTTGGTCTTACACTCCTCACTGATATTATAAAAAGAGGTGGGGGTGTCGGAGAAGCATCAAAGAAAAGAGGATAATAGAAGGAGAAATCTATGGCACGCTTTGTCATTGCCGGAAGTAAAGGGACGGACGATCCAACAATGGCCACCCTTCCGTTTATCGCCTCACAAGAGGCTCATAAACAAGGGCATGAGGTCGTGTTGTGGCTTCAGGCCGAGGCCGTCGTCTTAGCAAAAAAGGGTATGGTAGATGGTCTACAGGGAGTCGGGCTGCCGGCATTGAAGGTGTTAGCCAATACCATTCTGTCTCAGGGTATTCCTCTGTAGGTCTGTTCAGCCTGTGCGATCGCCCGACAAATTAATGAATCTGATCTCGAGGTGGGTGCGGTCATGAAGGGCATGGAGGATTATGTCAAAGCTGGGGCCGAAAGAGATCGCAATCTTTCGTTTTAAATTCCTTCCCGGAAGGATCCAGAATGCTGTAGGTGATGTGGGGATCACTCTGGCCGAACCATCTGTTCCGGACGGATCAAGGTATTGAATTCTTCTTCAGTCACAAAACCGCTGGCGATAGCTTCTTCGCGCAGAGTGCGTCCATTTTTTAAGGCCCCTTGAGCAATTTTGGCAGCCTTATCGTAACCAATGTGAGGAACCAATGCCGTGACCAGCATCAGGGATTGTTCCATCAGCTCGGAAATACGGCCGATATTGGGCTCAATGCCCACAATGCATTTATCGGTCAAACTCATGACGGCATCCCCGATGAGACGGATGGATTGAAGTACGTTGTACGCAATGACGGGTTTGAACACATTGAGTTCAAGATGCCCCTGTGCGCCGGAAATCGTGATGGTCGTGTGATTCCCGATAACCTGCGCACAGACCATGGTCATGGCTTCGCATTGAGTGGGATTCACCTTTCCCGGCATGATGGAAGAACCCGGCTCATTTTCCGGCAGTGAGAGTTCTCCAAGACCGGACCGCGGACCGGAACTTAACAAGCGAATATCATTGGCAATTTTATTCAGACTGACGGCGAGAACATTGAGCGCGCCGGAGATTTCCACCATGGCATCATGCGTAGCCAACGCTTCGAATTTATTGGAAGCCGAAAGAAAGGGCAGCTGCGTATACCTTGCGACTTCTTCAGCAAACTTCTCACCAAACCGGGGCTTTGCATTCAATCCCGTACCGACAGCCGTACCGCCTTGCGCAAGGGGATACAGACGTTTTAGACCATCCTGAATCCGGTCAATCCCCAATTGCACCTGGGCCGCATATCCTGAGAATTCCTGACCCAATGTGAGAGGAGTGGCGTCCTGCAAATGGGTTCGTCCGATTTTGATAATATCTTCCCAGGCTTGCGACTTATCCAACAAAACTCGGTGCAGATGTGCTAGGGATGGAATCAGAACATGGTGCAGTTGTTCAACTGTCGCAATATGCATCGCCGTGGGGAAGACATCATTGGAAGACTGGCTGCAATTGCAATGATCATTCGGATGAACGGGCGTTTTTGATCCGAGCGTCCCGCCCAGGCGCTCAATGGCCAGATTGGCGATCACCTCATTGGCGTTCATATTGGACTGTGTGCCGGAACCGGTTTGCCAAATCACAAGGGGAAAGTGATCGTCCAACTTGCCGTCGATCACATCCTGTGCCGCATCAGCAATAGCCTTGCCGGTAGTTTCATCAATGGTGTTCAGAGTGACATTCGTTAGCGCCGCGCAACGCTTGACGATACCCAACGCCCGGATCAGAGGGCGAGGCAAACGCTCCCGGCCTATTTGAAAATTTTCCAAGGAACGTTGGGTCTGTGCACCCCAATATTTGTCAGCCGACACGGGAATCGAACCAAAGGAGTCGGTTTCGATACGAATATCCTTCGTCTTATTTTTCATGGCTCCCCTAATGAGTATCGTTTAGCCATTGATTGTGTGTGGAATGCCCGATGGCCGACTGACTCCTTTGAGGCTGGACTCTCCGGAACCCTTGTCACTCCGG
>BQIW01000026.1 GCA_021604105.1 Nitrospirales bacterium
TGTTCTGCTTAAGACCTGATTGATTCCATTATTAATAATCGTCGTCGTCGTTTCCCGTCTCCTCTGACGAAGATTTTCACGAATACGGTCGAACACAATCACCGTATCAGTCAAAGAATATCCTGCCAGAGTCAATAATGCCGTCACCACCAGTAGCGTAATTTCTGTATTCAACAGAAAATAAATCCCCAACACCGCAAGGACGTCATGAAATGTGGCAATAGCCGCAGCCACGCCGAAACGAAACTCAAAACGAACGGCGACATAAAGGATAATGCCTGCAAGCGAAAGGATGATCGCAATCAAGGCATCCTCTTGCAGTTTTTTTCCAATCGTGGGTCCTATTGAGGTACTGGAATCCACTACAAACCCATGATCAGGAAATTCCGTTTGAAACGCCTGAATGATATTTTCACTCACTCTTTCTTCGATCGTGGTTTCTGTTTTGACACGAATCAAGAGCTTCTGGTCCTGGGTAAACTCCTGGAGTTCCGCCTCACCCAATCCATGCGCATCCAGGGCCTTCCTGGCCTCGGCAATCAAGAGCGGCTTATCAAACTTAAGCTGGACCGCCGTCCCCCCGGCAAAATCAATCCCCAGATTGGCCCATCCCACCAGAATCCCTATAATGGCCAAGAATCCCAAAGATGCCAGAAAGCCCGATACCATAAAGGCAATGTTCCGCCTGCCCATAAAATCAATATTAGTTTTCCCAACAATTTCCATCATGACCAATAAATTCTCCTCCCCAATTCTCTTACCCCAAAGTATATTCCATGGCTAGGAGCATCCACGAACGGCTTTTTTAACAGGCAAGCCTCGTTTTTGAAAATGCCGCCTGCCTTTTCCCAACCAGCAAGGTTGGCGATTCGACCAATCACGGCTCAAGCGGGGCAACCCCTTAAATACTGAGCGAGTCCAGTTTTCGTCGGTTCAGGAAATCAAATACCACCTTCGTCCCGACCAACGCCGTAAACAAGTTAATAGCAATTCCCAGGCACAAGGTCACCGCAAATCCCTTAATGGGTCCCGTTCCAAATAAAAACAGTGCCAACCCCGTGATCAGGGTCGTCACATGGGAATCTACGATCGTCAAAAAAGCTTTATTATAGCCACTATCCACGGCTAAACGAACAGGACGACCCTGGCGAAGCTCCTCTCTAATTCGTTCAAAGATCAACACATTGGAATCAACTCCCATTCCAATGGTCAAAATAATTCCGGCAATGCCTGGTAAAGTTAAGGTGGCATTGAGCCCTGACAAAGCTCCCAGCAAACAGATTAAATTGAGAAACACAGCCATATTGGCGATGAGACCGGAGACTCGGTAATATACAATCATAAAAATAAGGACCAGCGTCCCGGCAATAAGAGTTGTTCGTAACCCCTTCTCGATTGAATCCTGTCCCAGAGAAGGCCCAACGGTTAAATCCTGCAAGGTTTTCAACGGTGCGGGTAACGCACCAGCTCGGAGCACCACGGCCAGGTCATTCGCTTCTGCGGTGGAAAATGTGCCTTCAATGATCGCCCGCCCGCCGCTAATACGATCTCGAATGACGGGAGCCGAATACACCTTTCCATCCAGGACCACCGCCATCCGTTTTCCGATGTTGGCTGCGGTGAGCTCATCGAATTCTCGTGCCCCTTTGCTGTCAAAGGTAATACTGACAATCGGCTCATTGAAATCCCCAATCGTCACGCGCGCATCCTGCAAGACATCTCCGGTGAGAACGGCATCTTTCTTCACAAGATAGGGGATACTATATGCCGGCCCATCTGGTTCCGAGGTCGCCGTTTCAAAAAGAATTTCTGCCCCTTCAGGTATTTTATCTTCTAACGCCTTCCTCACTGTATCCTCTTGGCCTTTTTCCACTTGAGGCGGTAAATCCAATGCGGCCTTGGACTCCTCCAACAACTTAAATTCTAAGAGAGCCGTTTCTTGAATGAGATCTTTCGCCCGTTGAGGGTCTTTGACTCCAGGCAATTGAATCGCAATTTGATTCAGCCCCAGACGTTGGATAAGAGGTTCGGCCACTCCAAATTCATCAATCCGGTTTCTGAGGGTTTCAAGGGCCTGGTTGATGGCTGAGGTTTTGATTCGATCCACCTCGGTAGAGCGGAGTTCGTATACCAAACGCGTTCCTGATGGATTTTCCGATTCAAAGTTCGGGAACGCCTCATCCAGCAGCGTTCGGACATTCTCCCCATCGGCTTCTTGTTGAAGGGTGATGACAATCATCTTCGCCCCCTCACGACGAACACCCTCCACCACGATCCCCTTGTCCTTCAGCAGATCCTCAATAGCCTTACGGATTCGATCAACGGCAATCTCCACCGCTCGTTCCTCTTCGACTTCCAAAACCAGGTGAATGCCTCCCTGAAGATCGAGACCCAAGGAGAGCCCACGGTGACTCAATACCCGCTTGACCCCATCAGGCAACGACTGGAACAGCCCTGGGAACGAAGGAAGGGCCAGGACGACGGATACCACCGTGACCATAAAAAGGAGCAACAACCTCCCACGAAGCTTTTTCATTCATCTACCCCTTGATCCATCATGATTCATTCGACGTACGGATGCTCGCGATATGATCGCGTTGCAACCGAATTTTGGTATTATCCGCGATTTGCAGGGTAACCGTTTCCTTATCCAAATTGGTCACGGTTCCCCAAATTCCCGAAGACGTAATGACCTTATCGCCTTTTTTCAGGCTATCCAACAATTCCCGTAGTTTTTTTTGCCGACGTTGTTGCGGCAAAATTAGCAAAAAATAAAACACCACAAAAATCAGAAGAAAAGGAATGAGTGATAATAATCCGGCTGAGGAATCGGGACCGGCGCCTCCGGCTTGGGCCCAAGCATAGGAATGTAAGTTCATAAGTACCTCAATTTAAATGTGTCTGTGGCCAACCCATGCGATCAGGTCGAAACTTCCTGAATGAGCGTTTCACTCGTGTCACGCTCGAGCCGGCGGTAAAAATCTTTCCGGTAGTCGTCAAACTGATTCGCGCTGATTGCTTGTCGCAGCCCATTCATGAGCGAGCCATAATACCAAAGATTATGGATCGTATTCAGACGTACGCCTAACATTTCATGGGATAGAAACAAGTGCCGCAAATACGCCCTTGAAAACCGTTGACAGACCGGACACCCACATTCGCCATCAATGGGATTGGGATCACGGGCATAGCGAGCCTGTTTAATCAACACCTTCCCCGTCGAGGTAAACAGCCAACCGGTGCGCCCATGCCGGGTCGGGATCACGCAATCAAATAAATCCAATCCCCGAGCCACCCCTTCCACAATATCTTCAGGAAGTCCAACGCCCATCAAGTAGCGCGGATGACTAGGAGGAAGCTGGTCGATCACGGTCTCGATCATCGCCAACATTGCAGGCTTTTCTTCTCCCAAGGATAATCCACCCAAGGCGTAGCCATCCAAATTCAATTTGACCAACTCCTGAGTCGAATCTTGTCTCAATTGGACAAAGACTCCGCCCTGAACAATCCCAAACAACCATTGATGCTCTTTTCTCGGTATCGCCGCACATCGTTGAGCCCACCTGGTCGTTCGCTGGACAGCCTCCCGGGCCTGCTGTTCGGTACAAGGAAAAGTCGGGCAATGGTCAAGAACCATCATAATATCGGATCCAAGTGCGACTTGGATGGCCATGCTTTTTTCCGGTGAGAGTAAATGCCACGCACCGTCGATATGAGAACGAAAACCGACTCCCTCCTCCGTCACCTCACAAAGATCGGCCAGGCTCACCATCTGGTAGCCTCCACTATCCGTCAAAATCGCTCCTGGCCATTGCATGAAAGCATGAAGCCCTCCCAGAGATTCAATCAGTTCATGCCCAGGTCGCAAAAATAGATGATAGGCATTCGCCAAAACCATATGAAACCCGCATTCGCGGACTTCATTCGGGTCCAGTCCCTTCACCGTCCCCTGTGAGCCAACCGGCATAAAAGCCGGGGTATCGATCTCGCCATGGGAGGTCGAAAGTCGTCCAACCCTCGCACGACCAGAAGCCAACGTATGCTGAATATGAAAACGATTGGGACCTGATTGTGAGGAGGATGGTTCGTTAGGCATTATCACTGCGTATACTTGACCTTCATGCGCGTTACATTTTATCGGGCGCGGAAATTCCCAAGAGTGTCAGGCCATTACCAATGACCGTCTGAACTTGCCGAAGCAGGGCTAAGCGAGCAGCAGTTAAGTCCGGCGAAATACTTTCGTAGATTCGCTCCTGACTCAATGCTGTAGTATTCGCACTTGCCCCCAATTTAATGGTGTCTCCCGTATGCCCGGCGTTCCACTCAGGATCCAACGAGGGAAGGACTCGATTTTTGTTGTAGTAGGCATGCAATTGAGCCGCAAGCTCTTGGAGATAAAACGTGACCCGATGCGGCTCCAACGCCATCGCACTGCTTTCGACCACAAAAGGATACTGTGCCAATGTTTTAATCAACCCTAACTCTTCGTCCTGGATCAACAAGGCCTGATCCACACCCTGGACCGTCGGAAGGGGTACTTGACGTTCCTGCGCCACTCGAAAAAGACTGGCCAATCGCGCATGCGCATACTGAACATAATAGACGGGATTGTCCGACGACTGTTGTTTGGCTAATTCTAAATCAAAATCCAAATGCGTATCGGCCCTTCTCATCAGGAAAAAGAATTTGGCGGCATCTGGACCGACCTCATCAATCACCTCGCGCAGGGTCACAAATTCACCGGCCCGCTTCGACATCTCAATTTTTTGACCACCACGTCGCAGGCTCACCATTTGGACCAAGACGATTCGCAAGGCCTCCTTGGCAAAGCCAAACGCTTGAACCGTCGCTTCCATCCTGGGAATATACCCATGATGGTCAGCTCCCCAAATATTTATTAACGTATCAAAGCCACGTTCTAATTTTTGTCGATGGTAGGCTATATCGGCCGCTAAGTATGTATAGCTCCCATCCTGTTTTTGAGCCACGCGATCCTTTTCATCCCCAAACTGAGATGAACGAAACCACCAGGCGCCATTCTCTTCTATGAGTAGCCTCTTTTGCCGAAGTTCGTCCAACGACTGCTGAATGAGGCCCGCCGTATGCAGGGATTTCTCACTAAACCAAGAATCAAATTCAACACCAAATGTAGCCAAATCTTCTTTAATTCGATCCAAAAGCATCTGACTGGCCAATTGGGCGCAAAGCGTTTCGGCTTCATCCGATGAGGCATCCAGTAAGGATGTCCCATGAGTCTTCGCCACCGACTCCGCCACAATTTTTATATAATCTCCATGATAGCCATCCTCGGGAAACGATGTCGGCTTTTCCCAATGCTCTCGATAGCGGGCATAGACGGACCGACCCAACAACTGTAATTGACGACCGGCATCGTTTATATAAAATTCACGGGAAACCATAAATCCGACAGATGCCAATAACCTAGCCAAGGCCTGTCCCAATGCCGCACCTCGTCCATGTCCGACATGCAAGGGCCCGGTCGGATTGGCACTCACGAATTCCAGGAGAATACGTTTTCTTTTTCCAATAGTGCTGGTCCCATACAACGGGCCCCTGTCCTGAATCATCCGTAACACCTGAATCCACTTGAGGGGATGGAGAGTAAAATTCAAAAATCCCGGAGGGGCAACATTAACGGAGATGAATACATCTGCATACTGGACCCGAAGTTCTGTTGCCAACAGTTCGGCTACTTTCAAAGGCGGTTGTCGAACGTGTGAGGCCAATGTCATCGCGACACTGGAAGAAAAATCCCCCCATTCCGGTCGTTTTGGAGGTTCCACAACAACGGTTGGAATCGTGCCCAGACTTAATTCGCCAGATTCCTTGATCCTGTTCAGAATAACCGCGATGGCCTCAATGACTTGGTTTTGGAGATATTTCTCCACGATTAAACATCCTATCTGCGCAGAATATATGGGTTTTTTAACAGCCGCGGCGAATGTAACACAGCATTCTAGCCAAGGCAAGGCACAGTGAATGCTCCATCAATACACTCAAAGCTTGTGGAGGCCACGGCCCCCTTTACTCCGCCTAACACCTTGTCAACCTTTGCGAGAACTTCATCTTGTGAAAAAGAAAGACAGGGCATTTCCGAACAACGCGCAATGGGCACTTTTCCAAGGCAATGACAGAATTTGCGTAATACGGCTACATGTATTCCACGGGGCGCCCATTTTCCCGGATCAGTGGGACCAAACAACAACACCGAAGGCACACCCAAACTTGCAGCCAAATGCGACAACCCGGAATCATGCCCGATAAATAATTGGGCATGCTGCATATATTCTGCAATCTGAAGCAGATCCACTCCTTTCAGAATGGCATAATCCAAGTGAGTCAGTAGACCTTGCGTATTTCGAAGAGAATCATTATCTGCTGGTCCTCCCACAAGACAAACATTCCATTTCGGTTTCGCCAACATCAGACCCTTGACAATACTGGCCAATAACACCGGAGAGGTACATTTGTAAGGACTGCCACTTCCGGGATGGAGAACGATTAGTGGTTTCTTGATGGGATAAGGAGGCCTCCTCGAGGGTGATTTTGGGAAAACAAGTGGACCGGCAAGAGTCCTGTTTTGTTCTCGTTCACAAAGGGGGAGTGTCACCTGAACCCACGGTTGGAGTATTTCCGCATACCGATCAGCCATATGATAATTACACAAGGTCATGTCATGAGGTGACCGAAGAATGCAATCCAGAATTCCCGCAGTCTTCAACCAACTTCGCCAAATGCCCTCTGTGTCCTCCAACCAGCCTATGGCTTTATCGCAACGACGGAAAATCGACAGGAACTTTTCTTGAGAAGAATCCTTCACCCCTTGATATGCCAAATAATTCAGGGTATCAAAGGAATAAGACTGATGAACTTCCCCCGCACTCACAAACACATCACCTAATTCCTTATGACCAAACCAAATCAGACGGTGCCCAGGAAATCTAGCCTTCAATACCCGAATAGCGGGCAGAGCCAACAACCCATCCCCTAATGCGCCAGGATGAACAATCAATAAATTGTGAGGTGGAAGGGACATACCATTACTTCAGATGAGGACCAGCTTTTCTGGCAAATTCATAATCAGCGGGTGTATTGATATTCAAAAAAGAATACCCATGCGGATCAATGTCATGGAACAGAGCTTCCTCAACAAATTGAATGGAGAGAGATGGGTCCTGAATCAGACTTTGAATTCGAAGATTCCCCTCCTGAATCATCTTCTCCATTATGAGGGAACATCTTTTGGAATATCGTGCGTGAAGAGGCTGATATCCAATCGAAAGCTTGGGCATTACCACATCATTTTCAGGCAGAGCACAAAGCCTTGAAATAACGAAAGGATTTAAAAATGGCATATCGCAAGCCACAACAAAAACGGAAGAATGAGAGGCCTCCTGGATTCCTGTAAACAATCCCCCCAATGAGCCTTTATTAGGGATTGCGTCAGTCACTAATCGTACAGGGAGATGTCCGCAAGGGTAATCGTCTGTTGCAGTCACCAGTATGATCTCATCAAATAATTCCTCAAGGGTGAGACAAACTTTGTCCAGAAATGTAGTTCCTCCCCATTCGAGGGTTCGTTTATCCTTTCCCATCCTCAGGCTTTTCCCGCCGGCTAAGACCACGCCAGAAATGTCTGTAAGTTTTTGTATATCGGTCATAAAAAAAGGGGGTGGTTGCCCACCCCCTTCATTTTTTCGGAAAATTCCGAGTTGTACAACGTTGTTAGACTTTACCCTTGCGCCTATTGGCCCGCCTGGTCAAAATCCACCCTTCCACAAGGACCAAACCAATGGCAGCTATGGTGGGATAAATATATGTTTCTTTTTCAATAGGTGGTTCTAATACCAGGTAATAGAAAGCGGAGACTGCCATCTTTCGCCCCACGTCCCCATTGTGACCATCCCAAACAAAGAAATTAATGGGGATATATTTCCCCAATTCAATGTAAGCATCTTCTTCATAGTCACCTTTGAGCGGTCTGGTCACGATAACCGTCCATCGTCCATTGGTCCATTCCGCTTTCACAACATTTAGTTCTTCGGTAAAATCATCACGATCATCGAAATCCACATCCCAGCCCGTGCCTTGATAGGCTTTCAATTCGCCATCAGCCGTCCATTTGGTAATATCCACAGGGAATCCCTCATCTCCCCAAAAATATCGTGGTTTCCGGGGTGCGGGCAATTCCTGCCATTTTATGGGAAATTGGAAGGCCAGCCCATCATTAAAAACCTGATAGGCGGTTTGTTTGGCGGCGATGGATTCAGGATGTTCAGGATCATCAGCGAACATCGATCCTCCAGGTGGCTGTTCTTCAATTCCATAATCAGCAAGATTCACTTCGTAGGGTTCCCAGTCTACCTCGTCTTCCTGCACACTCTTTGTCCGATCATCCCACCTGAACATAAACGAAATATGGGTGTCATTGTAAAGGGACTGAATCCAAACATCGTCAATTCTGGTAACGAAGTTTCTAGGCTTATGAGTGATCTGTCCACCCATGGCCACAATCCGTCGGTCAACCAGGTCCCACCGTTCATCATGTTCATCAGCGGGCAACTCTCCTTCAACGAACTTTGAAGGAACAACGAAATCAACTTTGGGCTTATCGGTTAAGGGATCAATTCCCCTAGGCTGAGCAGCAACTAATTCAGCTGCGATTTCATCGGTCACATTACCACCGGCAATATCTACATCCTTATCGCGCTCGCACAAGGAGGCCACGTAATTGGCAATGTGCCACCGATCCTCAACTGTAGTATTATCGGCAAACGAAGGCATAGGCGTTCCGCTTACCCCAGTTGAAAATGTTCTGAAAATGTTCTTCACATTATAGGCATCCTGTCGACTACCTCTGAAATTCCAACACTTATGCCAGTCGGCTGGTTGTATGGAAAACCCCCAGTCATCCTTAAGGTTGAACGCGTTCCCATCACCGCGACCCTCCAAGCCATGACATTCAATACACTTCATTTCTTTTACAAGCTCAGATCCACGTTTCACCGACTCTGCCGTAGGAGGAACCGGTTCAATTTTTTCCAATTGCAATACATGGAATTCTTCAAATTCGGTATCTTGCCAGCTACGATCCTTGACCAATTCGCTGGTCACAAAGGCTAAGACATCCCTTCGTTGATCCTCAGTCAAAATACCTTCCCAGGAAGGCATGGCGGAACCAGGCAATCCATGTGTCACCGTTTGAAATAAATCTACGTCAATGAGGGGCAATTCACCGCTGGCCGTATGACGTATTTTAAATGTACCCGCATTAAAATTACGTGGTCTTGGCCATAGTCGGTCTGCCCCCGGCCCATCTCCGGCTCCGTCAACGCCATGGCACCACACGCACTTTGTGAAATACACTCGCTTCCCCGCTTCAATTTGTTCGGCAGATGGTGGAGCAGGGCGACTCCCCTCGGCAAATCCTTCCGCCATTTCCGCATGGGACGTGGTAGCAAAGCCTAGTCCGCCAATAAGGAGACCGCAACTCAGAAGCCAGGCTCCTAGGCCACGCCTACCATATCCGGGTGTAGTCGTTTCGTTCATGACCATCCTCTTTTCAAAGTGTCCAGTATCGAATTGAATTTCATTCATGTCCGCGTCCTCCTTATTCCCAAGTCCGCGGGTAATACCCGGTGTGCCAGTATTCAAACATGATGACTTTCCAAATTTCATCAACGGTTAAATGCTGTTCCCACGGTGGCATTACGGATGCCCAAGGGAAACCTTCACCAGGAAGCCCAATTCCTCCTTTAGCCACTCGCCAGAACACAAAAGTTTCTTGGAGCTGTGCGATGGTTCCTGCATCGGTAAAATTGGCAGGAATCGGATTAAAGGCAAACGCCCAGAGGCCGCGACCATTTAAATTATCCCCGTGACAGAAGTGGCAATTTTGGAAAAAAATCTCTCCCCCTTCCCGAACATGCTTAATGTACCCTTTAGCATTCGGATCCCAGGGGTTATCTTCAGGATTTTTTACATCCTTCATTAAACGTCCCATATCCTGGCTAACGATATGAGCGTTACTGTAGGCCTGATCGTATTTCCCCTCTGGATTAACTCGATACGGATTCGCGGCAGTTTGCAATACATACGTTTTCCCATGCACTTTAGTTGTGGCCGGTGGGGCCGGATGCACGGTTCTCAATTCAATGGGTTCATCAAAGCTGGGAAGAAAAGAATTGTAGGCAAAACCCCAGAGCCCGATTGGCAATAAAATCAACAAGGCTGTTCGAATGAACTTAGTCATTCCGGTTTTTGCATCCAAAACGTTGATGATTGGACGTTTAAATTCTTCCCACTCCTGCTGCGATCCCGAAACCCACATAAAAATACCGCAAGCAGCAACCGTCCCATAAATGGCCCTCACACTAAAGGGAATGGGCGGATAGATTCGATACTTGAGGTAAAACAAATTCACAAAACACCAGACAAAGATTCCTGCCCAAAACTTGGGCAAACCCATTCCTGCTCTTTTGAGGGAATAGTTAATAATGGAAAACACAAGGATGCAGATAGCCAACTCTGTAATCATCTGCATCGGCATGTAGCCTTCAACTAGTTTAAGCCACGTCATTCTTCCTTACTCCTTATAAAGGGTTATCCCCTAAATTAATATTTCTTATTCTTTTGGAGGTAAAGGTTGGCCTTCTTTTAATTGCGCCAAATAATCGACCATTTTACTGAGAGCCCCGCCTGTCAGTCTTACGCCAAAATCCTTTGGCATCTGATTGTCGGGAAAATCCTTTACGACGTATGCACTTGGGTCTAATATCGATTCAGTAATGTACTCCTTTGGTGATTTGGCTTTACCCTGATAGGCTGGATCCTTAATACGAATGGGAGCATTGCTTCCCTCCATGAGGAGAGGTCCAACTTTTCCCGTCGCACCTTCAATCCCTGGAATCGTATGACAGGCCGGACAACCGGCTTTCATGAAGAGCTTGTCGTAAGGCTCACTTCCGTCGGCTAAAAGATTTCCACCACCACCTTCAGCTTCTTCATCTCCACCTGCGGTGGGCCGATCGGCTTCAGGAATAAACTTTTCATATGAGGTAGCAATCACATCATAAGCCGGAGCTTCTTTCCCTTCCCTCGTATACATCCAGGTATCAACCGCCGCCATTTCGCCGATTGTTAAAGATATCGGTGGTTTATGAATCTTAGGCATTGGACTTACGGTATCATTTGATCCTTTGACCCCAAATCCCGTCACCACAAAACAACTCGGACATGCATGTGACTCAGCAATATATTCCTGAGCATTTGTAGCCGTTCCTGACCCTTCAAACGCTTCCTTTTGTTCAGTGGTTCGTGAGGCAGGATCATTCATATGGTAATTTGGCTCTTTTAATCTTTCTTCAGATCTATCAGGAATTCCAAATAAATTAGGTGCCCGTTCACTTAAAAATCCCTGTTGGAATCCATGACACAACGGGCACTGGCCTTTCCCAATGGCTCCTTGGGTTTTACTTTGCCCAATCCCTCCAAAAATGATTTTTTCCCCTTCATCACCAAGTTGTTGCGGTGACATACTTTGGAAATCTAACTTCACAACAGGGGGAGGAAATCCGCCCTCGACCTGAGGCAGCCAATTCCCGTAGCCGGATAGCGCGGCCGCCACAAAAAACATAAAGCCTCCAATTTTCATTAGGGCACTGATATTTGGAAAATAGAGACCCATAATAAAAGACATGATTGTGATCATGACCAGAGAAACCGGCAATAAACGGCTTTCTCCTTCAAAATTATGCGTATAATTGGAAATGGCGATAAAGGCCAAAAATGCGCAGAAAATCCCAACTATCGTTTGGAAACTCGCCCTTTTCTTTTTTTCCGGATCAGAAATTGTTGCCTGGAAGTACAGCAACAACCCAACCAGCATCAGCAATACTGGCCAACCCATCCCTATTGCCCGTCCCAATAACTCAACCACAGTGCAATCCTCCAACTTGGGGGCTGCCTATTGCAGCCCCACGATTGTTTGTAATTGTATTTTTCGTTTAATGACCAGTTGCAGACTGAGGAGACGGAACTGGCTGCCCTGCCGGCGAAGGAACCGGTACTTTTTTCGCACCAAGTGTGCCCAACCAAAAGACAAACATGATGCTGATCCAGAAAAATAACACGTTAAACGAAATAACGTTGGCCGCAAAACCAATGGTGTGGGTATAAGCCCACGGAGAGTTATCCCGCATGACTTCGTTGACGTGCCAGAACAATCTCACCGAAGAACGTATGTAGCCCATCAACCCCATCATCCATGTGAATGCTGTGGCCAACATGATGATGGCATATTGGGAACGTGGGGGAATTTGACCCCATCTAATCGGTCCCAGCTGCCTACCATTTTTTAACATCGCCAAATTAAGTGGCGTCATTAACAGCAGGCATGACAATGTTCCGGCAACCTGGGGCACCGACAACCCAATTCGCACGTTTGCAGGAATGAAATACCCATAACAAGCCAACCAAATATTGTTTAGCTGGCCTATGAGGAAAAAACATCCCATAAAAATATTGCCAAATTTGGCCCAGCTAACCGTTGGGACCCTGTTCCCCCGCTGATACCAAATAAAGCTTAAAACGGTCGTCATAATAATGGCGTTGATACCACCATTTTTTGCCGACATGACACCATAATTCCCTAGAACCGGATGCTGTTGACCACCCATAGCTTTCAACTCCGCCGGAGTCATGACAATCGTATGGGGTGTAATGAAAACCAGAAGACCAACCACTAAAATAAACACGAGATACTTAATATATTTTTGGAATCGTTCACCACCGGTCATCCGTCCGAGGGCTTGCCACAAGTAATAATTTGTAGTCAGGAACAGGATTCCGATCATGGTGGCCTGAATAATAAACAACCAAGCCAACAATCCACCCATCAAGGTAATTCCCATTTGTTGACGGTAGGCATACACCTCACGCATCAACCAATATCCTGCAAAAGGCAATGGGATGAGAAATGCCACACCTAAACTCATTGCGATGTAGCCCATCCAGTCATAATGAGCCCGCTCTTCATCTGTTTTTGAAGAAAGGAATCGATAGGCCGCATAGGCTGCCACCACACCACCACCAAAGGCCATGTTCCCGAGAATTCTATGAACATTCAAAGGATTCCACAGTGCTGTATGAAGCACGTGCCAAATATTTCCAAGATAACGTCCCTGCTCATCTACTCCGGCAGGAGACATCATGAACGCAATCCATGAATTGGCGAGGAACATCAACACCGTTCCAATTACATTTAAGATTACGGACATGCTGAGATGAACCCACTTCAGAACACCTTCCCTCATCTTGTCCCAACCGTAATAATAAATGTAAAGGGTTGCACTTTCCGCCACGAATGTTAAGGCATATATGTGCATGACCGGCCGGAAAATACTAGACAAATACCCAAAGAAGGCCGGATAGAGCGTAAGGAAAGTAAAAATCAGAATCCCACCAAGAATCGCGGTTAAGGAATAAGCCGTTAGGCTGATCTTGATAAAGTCATAAGCCAATTGGTCATATTTCTTGGCCATTGCCTTATCTTTACTGACCATCCCGGCAAACTCGATACACATACAAAAGATTGGTACCGCCAACACAAAACTTCCATAATACAAATGCTGCTGGTTGGCCACCCAAAGAAGGACACGACTCTCAAAGTTATACCGAGGGTAAAAAGTTTCATTGTCTTCCGTCACCGGTGCTGGCATCCCAATGGCTGGGCCTTCGGTTTTGTAATAAACATCCCGGCCCATTTCCACTTTTTCCGCCTCGCCCTCCTCACCTTCGGCCTTTTGTGCGGCGACAACATCCGCTGGAGGTCCACCAGCCGGTGCCCCACCTCCAGCTGCCACGGCGGTGATTGACAGGAAAATCGGCAGCAACAGCAGACAACCCATCACCATCAATGCCGATACGGCGAACAACTTTTTCTTCCCCCGGGTCATTTGATTGAACAGGCGACCCATTGACCTACCTCCTTGTGAAAACGTGTTGAGTTAAACCCATCAAAATTAACTAACAAATCGTCTAATATCATTAACCTTAAATTCCAAGCGCATAGCTTTTCATAAATTATCGGAACATATAGAAATAGTCGAGTCCCTGGGCATCCATCAAGACATAATCCAATGCCTGGAAATATACAAAACAAATGACCAATGAAACTATGACATACAGAGCTGTCTGCATGCGCTCCTCCTTGGGGCTAAAAGAATTAAATGATTGATTACCTTATTAGAGGTCATGATTTTTTAGCAGGGACACTGAATACCGGCAAACCAATAAAAGAACCACAAACTTACTGCGCATGTCAGATAAAAAATAGCCTTGCCTATTTTGGTCTCTAGCTCCGTTGACTCTCTTATGTTAGCCGTCGAATCCCCCATCTTCATTCCTCCCTGTGCTTAATTCGCATCCAAAACTTAAACGATTTCACCTAATAAACTTCATTGACACTTTATTATTTTTCGTGCTATTCAAACATTTATTGATCACGTAAAACGAGGGATTACTCATGCGTTCAAATGCAAAAGTGTTCGACATTATAGTTTTGGCCGGAATGGTTGTCAATATTCTCCTTGCTGTCTTCCTCATCCTCTACTATTTTGATTTTCTTTAATTTTTTCACCTTTCCCCCACACAAAAATTTAACGGTTTTTGGTCTTAATCTGATCGCGCGCACCTGAAACCAATCGTCTCGTCCCGAAAATCGGGAACCATAAAACTCCTATTGGTGATTCTAATGTCGGATCCTTGACTCGTGTAGCCACTGCCTCTCATTGTCTTGTAAGTTGAAGGAGGCCGACTATTCGACGACGCAACAGCATTTTCTTGAAGATAAAGATCCTCAACATACCAATTATCCGTCCACTCCATAACATTCCCAGCGCCGTCATACACCCCAAATACACTTTGATCAAGGGGAAAAGCCCCAACCGGAGCTGACACAACATAACCATCGGCCTCTCCTGCAAAATTGGCAGGAAATCCGCTCAGACCCTCACCCCAAGGCCATGTACGACCATCTGTCCCTCGCATAGCCTTTTCCCATTCCTGTTCAGTAGGAAGACGCTTGCCTCTCCATTGACAATAGTCATTCGCATCACTCCATGACACATAGGTAATCGGCTGATGAGGCCCTCGTAGCAATCCGAGCTTCTCGGCATAGCGAGAAGGTGGGCCAGGCTGCCGATGTCCGGTAGCTTCGACAAATTCCATATACCGTTGGTAGGTGACCTCATACCGATCAATCCAATATGCCTCTAGATAAGTAACGTGTGCTGGCTTTTCATTGAATCCGCCTTGATTACTCCCAAGAATGAATTCCCCAGCAGGAATCTCAACCATCTCATCTTCATTGGCTCGACCAGATTGCGCCAAATCCTTTGATGCCCCAGATGATCTCTCAGGGGTTGAAGAAGGCTGAGCTTGAACATCGCGATCAGGGGGAGTTGGAGGAGCATCGGTTCCCCTCAATATTCCCAACACCGGCAGCCCGGTCATAAATAACACTGCAATCAAAAAAATAAGTTTAAATCGACCGTCCATGTTCCCCTATTTCTGGTCCATCTAAGGTTACCTATTCCGAGAAACTATGGGCAATTGATCTCGCCGATGAGGGGTTTGTTTATCGTTTATGAGGATTGAGGCATCTCAGTCGGAGGATCTTTTGCGCACCGAAACCCAACAGTGGCATCGTTTCTCCACATTTTCGCTGCAAAACGCTTTGTTACCCTCGCCCCTATACGAGATTCACGCCAGGAGCCTCCACGAATGACTTTATTCTCATCCTCGTCTTTGGGGCCGTGGGGGTCCCGATAAGGAGCCTGCTGATAATAGTCAGGAGCATAACTATCCATAACCCACTCAGCCACATTGCCGGTGGCATCATAGAGTCCAAACGGGCTTCTCCCTACTTCAAAAGATCCCACGGGAGCTAAAAACTGAAAGCCATCCTCCTCCCCGTCCACATTGGCAAACTGATAGTCAAACTTATCTCCCCAGGGATAACGGCGTTTTCCTTCTCCCCTTGCCGCTTTTTCCCACTCCGCCTCGGTCGGTAACCGCTTGCCAGCCCAACGACAATACCCAAACGCATCATTCCAGGTCACCGCTACCACCGGATAATCTGGCCCGCTCAACTTGGCGACATCATCTTCAAAGACCGGCACCTTAGGCTTGTCACGTTTTGTCATCTTGACATACCGCTCATAATCTGCCTGCGTGACTTCTTTAAGATCCATATAAAATGTTTGGAGATAGACCGGATGGGAAGGCCCTTCATCAGGGTCCCCATCGTCAATGCCCATGGTAAATGGCCCTTCAGGAATTTCGACCATTTCACGGTTATCATCCCCCACGAACGTCTTATACATAGAAAAATCCTGTGTGGGCATTGGCTGCAACACCCGGACACTGGCCGGTTGACCGGCCGAGAGCTCATCCAGATTTTTTTTCCCATTGTAGGTCATAAAAATCAACATCACGATCATCATGATGAAAGAGCCAAACACAAACAGAATGGCCCCGATGAGGACCCGTTGATTTTCCATGACTATTTTACCCCTTGCTTCGACCTAAACAGCACGATGCTTCAGTTTCGTTACGGTTGTATAGGACCATGATGGTTGACATTCGACTCAGGAAGGGACTGATTCCGTTGCTGCCAGGTTTCAATTAACATCGAAATCCAAATTCCCAAAAATCCACCCATCGCCGCACCTGACGCGGCACCAACAGTCATAGCCTCGGTTCCACTCAATCCGAATGCCAACAGTCCGCCTAAAATAGTTCCGATAACAATGCTCAAAAAGAACCCTCGGCCGCCTACTAAGCCTACACCGGCGCCAAGAAGGGCACCCGCTCCTATTGCGACAGGAAGCCACCCTTCTCCCATAAATATCCCGATCAACAGGCCCACTGTCCCCAATCCCATGACACCCAAGAGGACATCAAATATTTTCGATGGAGTCATCTTCACGTTTCATTCCTGCCGAAGATCATTGTTGGATGAGTCAGACTGAACCCGAATAGAACCAAAGTCCACCTCCACTCCCGGTCCCCCTAATAAAGATATACCCCAGGCATGTGGGGCTGGTTCATGGTCATGAATCTTCAGAAAATCCTCATACACATTAATCCGTTCCTCCACCCACTTCCCAAGGGATTCAGTCCCACTACGGATGACAATTTCTGTGGAGCTAAACATGCCACCCTCCTTGACTGATCCGACAGGAAGCGTTGCACTCCAGACATATTTGGTGTTCACGGGAATAAACATCAAATCAACATCCAAGGACGGATAGATTGCCGCCAGGAAATCAGCGTCATCGGGGACACTCTGTATTCTCCAACGCCAAATCAGAATAGGGTGTTCCTTTGGATCCCAGGTTATTTGCTTGGTATACACCCGTTGATTGGCGTTTTTCGCCGAAAGAAAAAAAGTCCCATCCTCTTCTTGAATCGAATAGGTTTCATGGGCTGTGACCGTACTCCGTTGCGCTTCCCATCCTTGAGGAAATCCTTTGGCATCAGGATGCTGAAAGTCTTCCAACACCATCGAACTACTGGAAGACCCTGAGCTCGGGATTTCTTGAGCCCACGCCGCACTACTTGCAACTCCCAGGAGGCCCACGACCAAACATGACCAAAAAGCCCGGCTTACTCGGCTTCGTTTTACACCCTCTGAATTATTATGTTGCCAAGAACAAATTCTCATTACGCGGATTCCTCTTTTGAAATGACCTGAATCACCGGAGAAGGCCTCGCAAATTCAGCCGTTCGCCTCTCTACTACTCGCTGATCCCATCTGCTAAGCCAAAACACGAAAAAGACTGACGACCAAAAAACAATCATATTGAGAGTAACCATTTTCGCAGCAAATCCCAGGGAAGGCGTAAATGCCCAGGAGGATTGATCCGGCATTAATTCGGAAATATGCCACCCCAATCGGCCAGCAGATCTGATATACCCCATTAACCCCATTACCCATGTAAATGCGGCAGCGACGACAAATAGTGCCACAATCCCACGCGGAGCAATTCGGCCCCAATGCACAGGCCCATTAATATGGGCGCCCCGCAACATGAACCGGTTTAATAATATCCCTCCAACAACCACTGTTGCGGTTGTCATCCCTTGAGGCGAAGAAAGACCAACCCGAACATTTGCCGGAATGTAGAACCCGTAAATGGCTAACCACACGATATTGGCAATCCCCATGAGAAATAACATCAATAAGAAAACATTTCCCTTTGTTCCCCACTTGACTGTCATCACATAATTGGCTCGCCGATACAGAATGTAACTCAGCGCGGTTAAACAAATCATGACGTTAACTGCACCATTCTTCGCAGACATCACACCAAATTGACCAATGACCGGATGCTGGGCCGCGCCCATCGCTTTCATTTCACTGCCACTCATGGCAATGGTGTGCGGAGTAAACCACACGAGAAAACACACCATCAACGCAAAAATGATCGCCTTAAAATGAGGATGAAAGCGCTCGCCACCTTGAAGGCGCGCCAAGGATTGCCAGATGTAATAGTTAATTCCTAAAAACAAGACCCCGACCATAATCGCTTGGAGGACGAAGAGCCAGGACAACATCCCTCCCATCATCGCCATGCCCATCGTTTGCCTGAACTCAAAGACGGCCCGCATCAACCAGTAGCCTGCAAGCGGCATGGGGAGAAGCGCACATACCACCACCACAATAAAAACATGCCCGACCCAATCGTAATATGCTCGGTCCTCCGCAGTTTTTGACATGAAATACCGGTAGGTCGCATAGGCGACGACCACAGCCCCACCGGACATAATATCCGCCAAAAAACGGTGCGCATTCAGTGGATTCCATAGTGGAGAGTGCAGAAGATGCCACACATTGCCTAAAAAGTGCCCTTGGGCATCAACTCCGGCGGGAGCCATCATAAATGAAGCCCATGAATTCGCTAATAACAATAAAAGGACTCCGATGGCATTTGAGAGTACACCAAGAGTCATATGCACCCACTTCAGCGCCGGCGTGTTAAAGAAATCCCAGGTGTAATAATAGAGTGCCAAGAGAAAGGCTTCACTCACAAACACCATGGCATACACCGGCATAACCGGCTTAAACGTCGACCCCATGTAATTCATAAACCCCGGGTAAAGCGTCACAAAGGTCATGAGCATAACACAGCCTAATAAGGCCGTTAGGGACAACGACAACAGGGCCACACGCAGAATATCACGAGCCAGTCCATCCAATTTCTGTTGGGTTGCCCGCTGTTTTCGGGTAATCCCTAAGAATTCTAACAATAGACAAAACAAGGGAATCGATAAGACAAAGCCTCCAAAATAGGTGTGTTGTTGAGTCACAAACCACACCACTAACCGGTTATCCACGAAAGGATAGGTGGAATAATCCTGGTGAGTCATTGCAACAGATGGGCTGGAGATAGACCCGGAAGTTTGGTAAAAAATATCCGTACTTGTCTGCTCTTCAGTCGAGGGCAAAGCGTAACTATCCATGCTCACTGCGATCCCGGTCTGCAGCAGAAAAAAAACCAGCACAATGACCGAGGTTTTAAAAATTATTTGCAATTTAATTCACCAGATTGCCATGCCCGACTTTGGCATCAGCAAGAGAAGGAAGAGGTTCAGGAGATTTAGAATTTTGGAGCATCCCCATCACAAAGGGACATCGTTGTATGGATTCAGGAATGCCGACGAGCTGTTCTTCATAGGATTTACGCCAACCCAGGAAGAGGGTATACAGTGCCATCAACATAGCGGTACAGGCGGTTATCACCATAAAACCTCCTTGAGGGATCTGCTCAATCCGTAATACAAAAGCAGCTACCCCCATGAGAACCAGAAAATACGTCGCTGAAAAAGTCAGATTTGGCCACATCCAAAACCAAAGAGATGACAGCCAGGTTCGTGGCTGGCCTTCCTGTGTTTTTTGAGCATATAACGATTCTCCGCAGAAAAACGTCTTCATTCCGATTGAGGCAATCAAAACGGGAACGAACAGCGCTTGAAGAATGGGTTGCAATTCAATCGACCCTACAGTGAACAGAAGCCATGAACCAGCCACCCCCACCATGGTCGCCAATGCTCCCCATTTCACAATGCTTCCTACTTCTTGTGGAATCCATTTTCGTAACGCCTCTCCGTCAGGAAAGGTTGGCACGACCACCCCTTGTTTTCTCATGCATTGCACATGACCGATTTCAAAGGCATCGCGGGTCACGGACGTGCATGAAATGATCGTCGCCATCATGGCTGGACCTTCCGGATGGAGCAAAAAATCATAGGCCACAAATACTTGAAGAATGGCCAGAACCAAGAGGGATAATTGAATTCCATAAACCAGACCAATCCACCCCACCAACCACACCCACTGCTGAGCCCCGTCTTCGCGCCAGGATTCCACGAGAGAAACCCCACGTCCCTGTCGATAGGACCAGATGGCAGTAAGCATACAAAGACACCCGGTGAATGTCAGAAGAATAATTGGGTCGGAAAGCGGCAAGACCGGCTTAAGAAGATGGTAGATCCCAAACGCCACGAGGCCGGGTGCCAACATCACCAATCGTTTCCGCTTGCGAACGGGTGGATCAGTCACCAGGGCATTCAACTGTGGAAGGACACGAAGGGAAAGTCGATGCAACATATTCTTACTCGCTTCAAAGGGATTTTCAGAGATTTACTGTTTGCGCCAATTCGCTCACCAGGCGTTTCATGCGCGCCCTGCCGCCATACCAAAATAACGGGCTTTCACCTCTTCCATGAGTGCAACCGTGACCGCAGGCATCCCGCGATCCAACGCCGTTCGCTCCAACTCAATCTTCGCCATTGCCCGAATTCCTAACGGAACATTATTGATTCGACGCTCAGCGTCCGGGTTCCACTCCACCATCCCCTTATTCCGCGCCGACCCAACTCGGGCAACCGTCACAACCTTTTGCCCCCTGGTAGAGGCAAACTTTTCCACCTCTTCCCGAACAAGAGGAAGTAAATAGGGAGGAAGCCGGCTCATTTGATATAAGGCCTCGTCCGTCCATTCGACGTGGGAAACCACCGCATCCAATTCTTTAGCATTCCCTTCTGCTCCAAGGGAAAATCCACACCGATCGCAATGAAATTTGGCAAACACAGAATCAGACGGTAACTCTTCAACCTCCACAATTCGTAAAAAATATTCGCAACCACATTGCATGAACGGCCTACCCAATTTTTCCCGGATAGAGAATATAGAGCATCGTGTAGGTAAACGTTCCCGTTACGAACAATACACAGTAAATCACCATGGTGAATCGTCCAAGCACTCGATGCCGTCTGGCCCCATTTGGCCAAATCCGCTGGATAGATATTTCAATTCCAAACACTAATGCAATGAGAAGAATAAGACCAAGATATACACTGAATTTCCCCATGGAAAATCCAGAGGTCATTACCCGTGACAGGAAAAATAGGAGGACAATGGTGGTCACCCCTCCCAGGATCATCACAATCCGTCTCCAGGAAGTCTTTAACATCGCATCCTTTAAGACCCGCTTCCCTTCCACGAAAGTCTGTGCCCGGAACCCCAACACCATCATATAAATGGCCATTACAAGGCCGATCACGACCAGGAGAATATGCAGCGTCAAGACAGGCACAAACACTTGATCGTATAACCATTGAGGTCCACCAAATCCTTCCTTGCCCTCAAAAGCCAGGACCCCAAGACTGCGAAACAAATAATAACTGATAAAGAAGGCGAGCATGGCAATCATCCCACCGAACATCAGCCAATGATGCTGATCATTCTTATGTTGTCTCGCCTGAATCCATCCGACAATAAACAATATCGTAAAGAACGTCGCCATGAGTTGGCTCACATCCGCTCCAACCGTGGCATGGGTGCCGAAAAACCCCGGTTCTCTCAGCCATATCGCCATTTCATCCATAATTTCGCGCCATGTCCTTCTGTTATTTCGTGCCTTGAATCATGGCACGCGGTTCTAACTCTTCCACAATTCGAAAGCCGGCTTGCTCCATCCATTGATAACTTTCTTGAATTGTAAAGCACTCGCCACATTCGGTGTTCACCAGGATATGGACCGCAAAGGCTGTCGTCCACGCAGGACTGGTTTTACCTGGATCCAAAAATCTGTCTTTAATGATCAATCGTCCACCTTCATTCAAACAGGCATATACCTTCTTCACCAATGCGGCATTGGTTTTGCCATCCTGATAATGCAGAATATCCGACATGAGGGCAAGATCATACGGCCCCTGAAACGCATCAACATGGAAGTTGCCGCCTTGCAAATGGATTCGATCGCCTAACCCCGCACGCTCGACATGTTGCTGAGTCACACGTAGGGTTTGAGGGAGATCAAAAACCGTGGCAGATAGCTCGGGATTTTCCTGGCAAAAGGCAATGGCATTGGTTCCGGCCCCCCCACCTATATCTAGAATTCGCCCCGATCCATGAATGGGGACACGTTTTGCCAATCCCTGCCCACTTCCTTGCCCGATTCGATCCAAGACGGTAAGCACATGAGCTCCCAGTTCCGGATTCGTTTCAAAAACATGCTGCGTCACAGGTGACCGTCCGGTTTTTACGGTCTGTTCCAACTGTCCCCAATGGCTCCATTCAGCGTCATGCAACAATAATAAATGGCCTACATATTCTGGGCTCGATTGCACCAGATGTCGTTCAGCCACAGGAGTATTGGTAAACAGTTTCTCTTCCTTCGTTAACACACGCATTGCAACTAAGGCGTTCATAACCAATTCTAAGGCCCGTAGGTTGAGCTTCCGAGCATCGGCAACTTCAATGACCGTAAGGGACCGCCCCTTGAGTGCGGTAAAGAGATCAAGCTTAACAGCAGTGAGCAAGATCTTAGTTTCCCAGTAATATCCTATCTGGAAAATATCTGCGAGTGATGATTCACGAGTCACACGGGGCCTCAAACTCAACTTACAACATGAAAAATTATTTTCGATGTCGATCTTAACGGGGTCATTTTGCGAGGTCAAATGCTGAACGATTAGAAAAATCGTTTAAGCTTCTCCACAAAAAACAAGGGCAACTAGCTGGTGGCTAGTTGCCCTTGACAGAACGGCTATCCCTTAATCGAAAGAGACTTATTTAATTTCAAAATTGGCTTCGACGGTTCCCCCGTCCTTCACATCCACATCGGCTTCCACTTTGCCGGCAAGAGGATGCCAGGCCACCACTTTATGCTTGCCGGCAGGCACGTCCTTAATTTCGAAAGTTCCATCCGCACCAGCCACACCATAATGAGGATTGGTCACAGGCAAATACCAGCCTTGCATAAATTCATGCTGGTCACATTGCAACCGCAACACAGACCCCTTTCTTGACATTTTCAATTTGACCTTTTTCTCTAAAGAATCACCTTTTTTAGCCAGACCGATATTGAACTCGGTGCTGGACTTGGCACCCAATTGATCAAAACTATGCGGGTTGTGCAACACACCTTCAGCCGATTTGGGGTCGCTGGGATCGGCATCGTTGTTGACCACCTTAAACAGACCCTTGCTCACGGCCACTCCGGTATAGGGCTTAAATTCACACAAATCCGCCTCCACCAATTGGGGAGCCTCTTTACCGGCTTTGCCTAAAAAGTCTTTGTCCTTAATATCAGTAACAGCGACGACCGCGTGCTTTAACCCCTTGCTATCGTCTACTTCCACTTCTTTGAGAAGCCGAGTTTCACCATCCGCACTTTTGCTCTCATTTTTTTTGCAAAACTCTACATTGGGAAATTTTGAGAAGG
The DNA here is from genome assembly GCA_021604105.1 of Nitrospirales bacterium. GTDB lineage: Bacteria > Nitrospirota > Nitrospiria > Nitrospirales > UBA8639 > Nitrospira_E. The sequence continues at coordinate 23,817 of BQIW01000026.1, forward strand.
CAAATTCTTTCGGGGGAGGAACTTTTCCGGTAAATGTGACTTTCCCCTTAATTGTTCCCCCGGCTTGGGCGACTAATGGGGCCGCAATCAGCATGCAGCCAACCAAAAATGACATAGTCAACGACTGACGGTTCCTCATGATTCTTCCTCCTAGTTAAGAATAAAATTGAGTTGACGTGGGAAAACAACCTAACGTGATAGAATCAACCCGTTCCACCCCGGCCAGGTAAAAAGGAGCTGATCTTGGTATGAATCGTCCGACAGCACCCACTTCCGTATATATCAGGAATAAAAAAATCGTGTCAAGAAAACCAACAAGAACTAGGCCTTTTGCGCTAATCATTAGGCCTTTTAGTTCGCGGAAATCTGAAAAGATTTGAGCAGACGAAAGTGCCCGTAAAGTCAACAAAATGGACACCGGACAGCGTCGCTCATTTTTGAACAGGATCCCTAAGTACGGCCATCATGTCAGCCACACTCTTTTTCATGTCCTCTGCTTGAAAGACCGGGGCTGAACACATCCGGTCAGTACAAACAAACGCGACGGGTCGTTCGTCATAGGGAAAAGTAATGTCACCCCATTTCGGCGGTCCTTCATCGGGGTCAAACCTTTTCACAATTTTTCCAGGGCAAAACATTCGCTGGCCTTCCACCAATAGGATTTTGGTCATGGCATCATCAAAATTTCCCACCACCGCAATATGAATAGGAATTCGGAACCATTGATCAATAGCCAATCCCGACAATGCAAGGGGAAGAGGTTGCCGGGACATGACCATGACCTTCAAGGTGTTCTCAGCAATGAAACGATACCTAGGCTCCTCGGTCAAATGGAAAAGGTCAAGGTACCAGAGGACAGCTTGAAAATTCTCCTTTACCGGTTTGGTTGGGAAGTTCAGAAGACCCAATGTCCCTGGCATTTGTGGATGATCAAAAAATCCCCCATTCGCCGAATCGTGCAATAACCGCTGACTCACTTCGGCAAGGATTTCAGATTTTTGCAAAAATTGAGACTTTCCCGTCACTCTATAGGCTTCAAGTAACGCTTGACCAAAAAATATGTGATCCGATAATAAACCAGAAAGGTTGGGCTCGTTCCCCGCCCCGCCATGAGCAAGTCCCTTGTCCACGTCAAACCGTTGGTCAAACAACCGGCTCAATATCTGAAGGGCCCTTTCCCCTATCTCGACGTTGTCCAACACCACGGAGGCATGCAAATAGGCCCAGGCCATCAACGCATTACTTCCTGTGAAAATCCGTCGGTCCACATACGGGATACCGATGGCCAATCGCTTGCTCTCATTGAGAGCATAGTACTCGGCCCCTGACATGGACAATCTCCCTTCAGTGCCTCTGACGTCGGCGTCTTGACTTTCATACAACAACCCCGTTTGCGGGTCGGTTAAAAACCGCGAAACATATTCAATGATCGCCAAGGCTATGCGTTGGAACTGAAAATCTCCCGTCAGTTGGAAGGCTTCCACATAATTGCGAAGATTCAAAGCTTGAATCGACAACATTTTTTCAAAATGCGGTTGGCTCCAATCGGCCTGTTCAGCATAGCGGTAAAACCCGCCCCAAACGGGATCATGTAAGCCCACTTGTTTTTTTAATGTATCCAATCCTATCGTGAGTAATCCTGGATCATCCTCAAAAAAACCATGGGCCAAAACCATCTGGATGGCTTCGGGTTCAAAAAATTTTGGGGCATCCCTAAATCCTCCATTAATTGGGTCAAATTGGACTCTCATCATCTCCACACTTTGCTTGACCATAACGGGCTGAAGCACATTCTCTCTGGAAGGATCGGCTTCCACCTTCTCTTTTACCCGCTCCCAAAACTGAGAGGCTTCCTCGAGCAACACAGCCTTGTCGGTTACATAGATAGACTGCACCTCAAGAAGCATGGATTCCATTTCCTCAGAATTCAAGGCATTGGCTTGAAAAAGAATTTCTCCAGTCGGTAAGAGGACATTGGTCGTCGGCCATCCTCCCGCTCGGTAGCGAGCATCTAAATCTGGACGCTGATCAGTATCCACCCGAACAGGAATAAATTTGGTATTGAGCAATTGTACGATACGAGGGTTGATGTAAGTTGTCTGGTCCATCACATGGCAAGCATGGCACCATACCGCGGTGAGATCCAAAATTATTAATTTATCTTCGGCCTGCGCACGTTCAAATGCATCAGGTCCCCATTCATGCCATTGAACAATTGGATGGTCGACAGATTCACCATGAGGCCGTATTTCCGCATGAAGGGGACTGATGAGAAGCAACACGCTGAGTCCAGCCCCCATCCACAATCTGCAACCTCCCCGGACACGACGCGAGTCAGTCCTACCCACAGTCCTTAGGACAAATGCCAACTTGATGGTCGTGAAACTGAATAGGTCGAGAGTGGAGCTGTGCCTAAAACACTGCACAATTTGGTGAAACATGTTTACACCCTTTTTCTGGTCCTATCCTGTCCATCTTCAGGAAGACCTCTTTTAGGGCCGCAAACAAAACGGTTAAAGACCGATCTCCTTATCCAAAATCCTCACAATGGCTGCAGCGGCAGTCACCCGCACCGCCTCATCAGTGTCCCGAAGGATGCGCTTTAACGTCGGGAGGAGCGTACGATCACCAATACGACCCAGTGCGCGGGAGGCCCCAATTCTCGGACGAGGCAATGGATCATTGAGAGCGAAGATAAGAACATTTAGGACGTCAGGACCTTTTCCATTTCCAAGCGCCTTGACCGCACCCGACCGAATGGCTGGATTTTGGTCATTGAGGAGATGCCGAACGGTATCCTTGACCGCTGAATAAGGCGCTCCAGATCGTAGCAATGACGCTACGGCCGCCGCCTGCACACCGGAATTCGAATCGGCCAACGCCCTGGTTAACGGGGTTAACACTTGATGTTGTTCGTAATACCCCATGCTGAAAGCTGCGACACTCCGCACCGCAGGAATACGATCAAATAAAACTGCCTTCAGTGTCGGCAAAGATTCAGGCGCTTGCAATTTCCCCAAGGCTGCAATGGCTGCGGCACGGATAGAGGGCTGAGAATCGGAAATGGTCTTTTCCAATATCGGTATCGCACGAGGATCCCCTAATTCACCAAATGCACGGATAGCCGCGCCCCTTTCATAACCTTCCTTACTTGTCGCCCCTTGCTCCAAACGAGCCCAGTATTCCTTGTGACCCAGCTCATATAATGCCCTTGCTGCCGCGATTTGGACAAGATGCTGCTCATCATCCAACGATGGCCTGATGAGGGGCACGAGGCTCCTATCGCCAGATTTTCCAAGCCCAATTAAAACCGTTGCCCGCACCAAACCGGCTCCGTCTTTCAAGGCTTCACGAAATACCTTGGAACGCTGCCCGGCTTTTCTTTGTCCTAAGGCTTCTGCCACCAAGGCTCTAATCATGCCGGTTTCATCAGTTAAGCCTTTTTCTAAATATTCCACAATCTTATCAGATTCGATTTCCTTTAATGCCGTATAGGCCGCACCTCGCATTTGTTCCCGCATATCGGAACGGACAGGCAATATACTGGCAATGGCGACCTGCCGTAACAACGGTTCATCTTCCCGCTTTGTCCCTGCAATGATTTTCTCATAGACCTCAATGGCTTCGGGGGTCTTTCCCAGGCTAGCTAACGCAAGGATATATAGACGTGAAGCCTGCGAGACGGGAGCGTTCTCTTTGTGTAAAGGCTTAACAAGGTCGACGACCTGTTGAAATTGTCCCTGGTCGTAAGCTTGTTGCGCCTGAACAAGAGTTGAATCATGTGACTCTTTCGCCAAATCTTTCGCCCAAACCACACCTGAGTAAACCCACAGAACACTGAGAATAAGCATAACAGTGAAACGATTCATTCTTTATTGTTTACCCCCATCTCCTAGCCATACCATGTTTCTACCCTCTCGGAACCGGCACTTCCTGGGCCTCAATAATTCGATAGCCCAAAGGCGCTTCAAAATAATAATCTGGTTGCGAAGAAAGTACCACATGATGATATTCCACAAACCAATCCCGATCCTGACTTAAGACCTTCAGGAGAATCTCTCGTTGAGGATCCACCCATTCGAAATATCGTTCCATTTGGCCGGACCGATCTTTGACCTCCACATCATAAAGCAGGGCTGGTTGATCGCCTACCACCGAATCCCCAATAACCGTCCGACTCGTCTCTCCCTCCAACCGTATTGAAAATGGTAACAAATAATCCAAAGTTAAGGGAACGCTCACAATCATTCGGCGTTGCGAAAACACATACCAGGTTTTTTGTTCATCCAATCGAATAATGAGGACACTCGCATAGCCTAACTCTGTTCGAATTCCCCCTGCCGGTTCAATGCGATACCGGTCCTTTTTCACAAACAACTGGGCATTGGAAAGACGTCCTCCTGTTTTCCACATCAATTTCGCCGAAAACTCTTGGGGACCCTGGCGGTCGAAATGGGGAGAGCCGGGAAAGCCCCATGCCAACGGAAACCAAGGCACCATTCCAACAATGGCACAAACGACCAGGCCCGACAATTTCTTATCACAAGTTCGGAAGAGAAGAAGGGAAAAGTCTATCCATTTCATGGCCTTTGGTGTTCAACCAGAGGCTCTATCAGAACAGGGTGGCCTAGGGCGCCGGCGGTAAACCGAGGCGGGGTCTGTAGGGTATGCGCTGTCCAACGACCCACGGGGGATTCCAAGGAAAAATCCCTACGCACGGTCTGGTTTGGTTTCACGGAAACATCATGAACCAACTCCTGTTTTACACTGGGATGCCAGGCCCGAATACGATAATCTCCAGGCGGGAGGGACGAAATAACATAATCACCACTTTCATTGGTAAAGCTGAAATAGGGGTTATCCACCGCAATCGCCCAGCTTTCCATGTAGGCGTGAAACCCGCACTGCATCACAAAGGTTTTACGTCCTTTGCTCAATTGAAATTGATGAACCAGAGATTGCCCCGGTTGATGCTCATGCGTCGCATGAATGTTCTCGCGTTGGTGTCGAGGATTAAATGGCAGAGGAGAATTAAATAACACCCGTGTCCCTTGGCTCAATGACGTCTCATAAGCTTGAATATCATGCATGACCGGATCCATATTTACCACTTCAATCCCATGTCCATCACGCACCACCGTCGTAAAAGGGAGAAATTGACAATCCCGGGCTTCCACCTTCGGAATAGAAAGGGAAAAAGGTTTTCCGGCACTCACGCCTTCAACCACGATCACGACCCCTTGCAATTGATTATCATCATTTACCACAAAATCCTTAAGGAGCCGCCAGCCCTGCCCATCAGAAATCCTGCCACAATACTCTGGATCAGGGAACGTCACCAGGTTATAGGCCTTAGGAGAAGGCGGAATGCCCTTGAGGGTCACCGTTCCGACAATGGTTGCCCCGTCCGTAACGTCAATTACTTCATAAGCGAAAGCGGTCGAACTGGTGACCCAGAGGAGACCGAACACGATAATTTTTACAACTCGATTGATGTTCATGATTATCCCATTTTCTCAGGGAACTTGGCGTCGTAACGATGGTACAATCTCAACACCCTCTCCCAGCATCTCAAGGCCAAAATGCGGATTCTCCTGCATTTCATGCACGCTTCGCCGACCTTGGGGAGCCTCATATTGAAAATCTAATGTCAGCGTTTTCCCCGATTCCACATGAACCGTTTTTTTCAAATAGGTTTTCATACCAGGATGCCAGACAGCCACTTCATATTCTCCTGCAGGAATATCCCCAATTTCATAAGCTCCATCCTCTTTGGTAATCGAATAATAGGGATTTTCCACCACTACTCCCCATGAAAACATATAGGGATGAAAACCACACTGCATGACAAACACATTTCGCCCCTTCCGCAAATGGATTTTTTCAATCATCGGTTTTCCAGGCAGATGGGTATGGACATTTTTTCCAAACATACCAACCACATCATGAAAGGGGTTCATGGGTAATGGACGATTAAATAATACCCTGGCCCCTCGCTCTCTCGCAGTTTCATATCCCTGAATATCATGTTCTACCGGATCCATATTAATCACGGTTATTTCATCCTGATCACGTAGCACATTGACGAATGGCAAAAAATCACAATCAATTGCCTCTACCTCTACCTTTGGCAAAGAAAACGGTTTCCCCTTTTCTACCCCTTTCACCATCACTACTGCATCCTTTAACGACCCCTGGGACCCAATAATAAAATCCTCAACAATGCGCCACCCTGTTCCGGTGGAAATTCTTCCACAATATACGGCATCCGGGATGGTGACGAGATTAAACGCCATCGGTCTTGGGCTTTCCCCAAGAATGCGAACATGCCCTTGAATTGTCCCTCCATTACTGACCGGGCTCTCCTGATAAGCCAACCCCATGGATGACACATTCATCAGGGATATCACGATCACCATAACCCTCATCCTCATTCCAACTCCCTCCTTCCTATCACTGCCCGCCAATAAATAGCTTTGTATGTGTGATCTCTGTCTGCTTTCCCAAAATACTATAAGGTCGAATAACCCCGACCTCATGGGACGACACACTCACGCCTCTGAACCGTTCATCCGAACGCCTCCTTAGAGTATACCGGACTCTCCTTTTGGACCTCCCTCCTCTCACATCACCCTACCCGATTCCGATCATCGCACATTCAAGTCTAAGACTTTTGGATAACGCAAACCCTCTGAAGTTAGTACAGTGCACGACATTCAGGAAAAAGAGTTTTTGGGAATAAAAAGATTTGTGAGAGGGAACGGACTCCAGCTCGGTAACGAGAAAACATCCACTTCTCACCTTCAAGGAGTGGAGATCGAATGGGTAAGATCATCGTTCAACCCAGCAGCACACCGAAAGCCAAGCCAGTTGGCCTGTGTTTCGGGAGCTGTTCCATTGCGTTGGGCTGTCCGCACGGTCGGAGTACTATCCATCCAACCACCTCCACGAAATACTCTATGGTCACCGGTAGACGGTCCTTGAGGATTCCGGTCCGGAGCCGTCTGATAATAGGCCGGATCATACCAATCACTCACCCATTCTGCGACATTCCCGGCCATTTGAAAAACGTTATAGGGACTCTTCCCGATTTCATACTTATCAACAGAAATAATAGGAGGATACAGAAGTAACCGTTCGGGACGATCACGGACAGGACCGGATATGCCCGATCTTCCGAAATTGGCTCGTGTCAGACCTGCAGGCGTATTTCCCCACGGATAAATTCGTGCATCCGTTCCCCTGGCTGCTTTTTCCCACTCTGCTTCCGTAGGGAGTCGTTTCCCTGCCCACCGGCAATAGGCATCAGCTTCATACCAAGTCACATGCATCACGGGATGATGGGCCATACTCTCCTGAAAGTTTCCCCCGTCAAATTTCCAGTCCGGCAATGGCGGACGGCCCGTATCCACGACAAAACGCAAATATGCCAATGCGGTGACTTCATAGGCATCAATTTCAAAAGCATCCAGATACACCTGGTGTTGAGGCATCTCAGGCCGATAAGCCTTCCTATCAATTTTCTTGTTACTTCCCATGGTGAACCATCCGGCAGGAACCACCACTCTCTTTTCTTTGATAGGCCATTGGGCCCGCTCCAAAGCCAATTTTTTGCCCTCCTCCGTCCACTCCGGCCGAATGTCGGACACGTCCAGTGCCCATGCCATCAGCCCGGACATCAGGGTAAAGCCAGCCACCAACAAGCCCATTGTAACAAGGCACTTTCTACTTCGTCTTTCACGCATAGACTCCCTCCAAATTCATCCAACGACTAAGACGCCACTGATGGAAAAATTGGAGAATTCACCATCCCCAAGACGACCACTGATCTTTCCATGTCGTTCGAGGAAGAAGGCATTTGCTGGGACCCCCAATATTTTTATGTCAGCATGGTCCGTTCTTTTTTTTGGACCAAATCGTAGCTTCACCTTATAGTGAGGTCAAGCCGTCTGAGACGACGATCCTCATCGTCTTGCCCTCAAAGCCTAAATCGGTTTCATCCAAAGTCGGCTGGATTCAAAAAAGGAAAAGTGAAATAGATTTTAGAAATATCTTATACATCAGAAAGGTTTCCGATATGAACATTATAACAATTGATTTGATGGCATTTTCAAATTTCCTTTAATGGGAGTGTTGAAAAATGCCGCCAGCGGCGTTCTCGCCCCTAGGCCGTGCTCACGTACTCCTCCGTACGCTCCGCTCGTCCAAGCGGCTGCGGCCTTGCTGGAACCGCCTTTTTGAACACTCCACTATTTTTCTCGGGTGAACATCCGTGACTCAGAAGCGAATGTAACGGCTAAAATTTTACAATATTCAACAGTCCCTTAATTTAAATGGAATTGTGATTAGCTTGACTTGAGAGAATCAAAGACGCTCGTTTTAATGACCATAAAAAAAATAAAAAAATGGGGGATTCTTGCGAATCCCCCATTCGTGAAACCTCAAAATAATGAAAATGGTTTTATTTGACTGCCACGGGCAACACACTGCCCGTCTTCCCCCTGTCGATGGACGCTTGCTTGACCTCGCCAGCACCTCGTTCCAGGGGCAGGATCCGTTGGTCATTTTTAGGGAGAACCCTTAAATAACCCCATTGCCCGGATTGGGAGTAAGGTAGTCGCTGATTATTCCAGACATAATCTGCTGGAAGCATATCCCGGCCTCCAGCTGACGGAATAAATACATCAATGGTTTCGGATCCGGCGTATTCGACCACACTGATTTGGTCGGCCCCCGGCATGAAGGGTTCGATCGGCCATTCATGCTTTTCGACACTGAACATCCCATTTTGTTCGCTACTGGCACCAAACACATGAATCCTTACAGGATCCCCTGCATGTGCCATGATAATCGGAGTAACTGGATCCTGTGGGTCATCTACCTCACAAGGCTGGAACATGCGTCCAAGAGTACATCCAACCTCTTCACGATAGAGATAGGGTTCAGACCGATAATTGACCCCGGTAAGTCCAGCAACATTCTGAACATACGGCATAAAGCTGGTACCAATGATGTTGTCTTCATCTTGGAAAAGTAAAGCTACATCACGATAATTTTGGCGGTGCTCTTGACCAGGAATGGTTCGATCAACAATCACATCCGCTTCCCAGCTATTTTTAAGTGAAATATCCGCACCGGTCTTTGGATCGCGGTATTGTGACCCTTTCGGCCCGATAATAACCGCGCCGAACAATCCGTTTCGCGGGTTTAACATCACATTTCCCCAGTCCCATACCAAGGATGAAATCTCCCCGTTAAAAGGATCAGCATAATAGGTATAGGTCTTCGACTCTCCTGGGGCAATCGTTTGATCCCCTGGATTATTCCCAACGTTGGCCCCCAATGAATCTTGCGGATTAAAGGCCAGTGAGATTGCGGAGAAGGATGCGCGGCTCTCCTTCATTTTATTTTTGAGATTCACTTTGAGGCAATCTCCCACGTTTGCTCGAATAGTCAATGGCATCGGATGGTAATCCCCTGCCACTTTAGTGACCTCATCCTCAAGGACATAGATTTTGCCCTCAGGGTTTCTCAACTCGATTGTCCTCTCAAAGTCGATCTCAATAGATTCCGGAGCACTCGGATTAAAACTCATCCCAGGAAAGTCCATGGCGACTACATTAAATGTCTTCACCGGAGCCTCTTCAGGACAAACAGGAAGGGGCTTTGGAATCTCATTCCGACCTGAATATCCTGCTGGAAGCGGTTTTAGATCCTCCGTCATCTTATCCAGAACTCGGAGAATTCCCCAACCTCCCTCGGAGAATTTGGAGGAACGTCCATTAAAATGAATATAGTCTCCAGGTTGCAGACGAGGACCGCCTGCCTTTGGAACGACTAAATCATATCGCTCGGCAATTCCAATATGCATGGAATTTTTTCTATTGGCATCACCGGCATATCGTTCGCTCAAAAACGTGTGCCCTGATATCGTCCAGGTCATCGTTTCATTCATCAGAGTGTGCAAAAGACGGATCACCACCGTATCTCCCAGGTATGCCCGCAATAAGGGCGTATCCGGATCCCCGTGTTCAGTGCTACTGAATATTTTTGAAGCATCGGGGTTCACCGCTAAACGTTGGGCAATGGGTTCGGCTCTGAAATTGAATCCGCTTCCCGTCGTATGTGTCCCTCCGTTGAGGAAGGGCATTGGGGTCATGAGGATATTATCAGGCATCATAAATGACACCGTTTTCCCCGCTTCCAAGGCAACCTCGACCGGCTGCCCAGGGGGGTTGCCCGCCGTCACGATGTTGACCGTGTGAGGAACCGTATCATGAACCTGGACCACCATTTCCCGGAAGCTATTATCCACACCGTAGCCAACCGGTTCCACCGTATGGATATCCGCGATGGGTCCGCTCCTGACGAGTTTCCCGGTCGTAGGATCATGGTAGGTTGATCCCACGGGTTCCACCACTAATGTACCGAATCCACCATGTGGCCAAGTGGTGGCCCCAAAGGCATGGTCATGCCAAAACACCGTTCCCACGTCAGCATCCGCCCAGAGTCGTGATCGCACAAATTCCACAGTCACGATATCCCCTACGGGATGATCATGTTGCAAGGGCCGAACAAAGGAAATGGTATCTCCCTTGATGGATTTGATTCGACGGATCTCGTTCCCTTTGACATTATCGGCACCAACCAGCAATTCCGTATTGACATGGTATTGCGCTGCATTTTTAACCTTAATACTGGAATCGCCCTTTTTTGCCTTGCCCGTCATCACGGTATTCATTGGCACGGGTAGGCCCTTTTTAGTCTTTTTCTCCAGCATGGTAAACGGACGGACAGACTGTTCGTAGGAAAAACCGGTAATCACCCCATCCGATGCCTGGTTGTCAAATTGAAGGAAATGAGGATGAATGTTAATTTTTGAGGATTGAAAGTTGGTAAAATCGTCATCCAACCATTCGCTGGTCAGCGTATAGTCCACACAATCATAAATATTGGCACGAAACACCAACGGCAATTTTAAGTCGTTATTTTTTCGTATTTCCTCTTCCTCTTCATGGAGGACATAAATCAACCCATAGGGGTCAATGACAGGAGCTTCATCACCCTGGGCCCCGGCCATTTCAATGGGAGTATTGATGAAATGAATATTGTAATATTTACGTCCGGCATTTTCCGGACACAAACTCCACCTTCCGTTTTCTCCCGGTTTGGCCGGCTCGGATGTCCGTAGACCATTTTCATCCTGATGAATCATTTCCAACCATGGGGCTGGATTATGATTTGGTGGGAACATGACCCGTTTGCCGAAATGCGGAGTCAGATGCGGCCATGAAACCTTCCCTGTCCTCGGCTCAAACAGAATCGGGCGCCGTTTGCCCGGGGTAGCCGATTGGTATTTGGGGTTCTCGATTGTGCTCTCTTTCTCGGACAAGGCTTTATTACCATCCCAAGCCCAATCCAATACCGTTGCATCATAGGAAAGAATTTGACCCTTTTCGTCATCTTTATGACCAGGCTTCCCTTGGGCCGGCAACTGAATTTCTACCCATTCTTTAATATTAACGACAGCTGGGTTGGTGTTCCAATTGCTTTTTCCCTTTTCAACTATCTTGAAGGTTTTCCCAAACCAATCGACCGTTTTACCAATCAATTGATCGGAAGTGACTCCCACCTTCATTCGACCTTTTCTATCCGGCAACTCTCTGAGGTTTGGCATGACATCCGTACGGTTGTCGTCTGTCTGCAAGGTATTATATACACGCCAATACCCCCACATTCCTGCAACGTAATGATGAGCAACATGGCAATGGAACAAGAAGTCACCCGCCAGTTGCTGGCATAAGCCAGACCCACATTCCGTCTCCAAATCCAACGCTTCGGATGGCCCGATCACCTCGACATCAACCCGGTCAGTTTTTGTCCTGATAACCGGATATTTAACCGGACCGTTTTTCGCGGCATGCCACATCGGCATTTGATCGATCGCCCGTGGGCTTCTTGGCCATCGAATCGTCCCGCCGTGGGGATGGTGGGAATGGAATACTTCAGACCCTCCGTGAACCAACCTGAACTTGGCAGGATCCCCAAGATAGGATCGAGGAATCGTCGTTGGGGCATCCCCAAAGGTGTAAGAACTATATCCCATAGACTCGTCTTCAAATCCGAAGTATTCGTGCTGCACATGCATATTATTGATGCCAAATGGCTCACTCCGATAATTTAGAGCCCGAGCCCCAGGTCGGTAGGCATCGGTGAGAGGATCACGTTGGGGCAAAAAATCCCCATGTTTGTTCACCGGACGAAACGCTTCGTCACCCACCTCATGGTAAATCAACACAAACTCACGAAAATCGGGACCCGTTCCATTTTTGATAATCGCCTGCCATCCACTGGCCAGGGGTGTTGCATCTCCGTTTCCCAAAGGATCCAAATATTCGGAGCCATGCGGTTCAACCACAAATGTCCCCATAAGGCCCATGACCGTCAATTCTCGGTCATTACTGAATGTATGAAATTGTCGGCCACCCTCCTGGGTGTCCGGATGGATATACCACTCCATCTCTATAACTTCTCCTTCTTCAGCCACGCTATCGCGATTGGTTGTCGTCGCAGGCTGCCCGGTCTCGCTGATAACCATATTCGATCCATGGATATGAAGACTGACCGCCTCACCAAACTCCAGTTGGTTTCGGAGGGTGAATTTCACACAATCGCCTTGATTTCCCCTGATCACCAGAGGTTGAATCCATTGATCCTGAAGACCGTTGGTGACCGCGCCAGGGTCGCCATGGCCATCCGACTCTCTCGCCTCAGCATTCTTGGCTTCCTCTTCACGAACCTTTTCGATGTTTTCCGTCAGGACATACATGTACCCAGGGTAGTAATCAAGCCATTGATTGAGAGTAATCTCGGCATCAATGGCTGAAATATCATATTCCCTGACAGGGGCAGATGAAGGACAGGTTCCACCACTCGCTGCAACCGGCTCCACATTACGATCAGATGCCAACAGTAAATCCTGGCCTCCTGCGCCATATTGATGCATATTGGTCATCGTGTTGTAAAAACCGGTCGCTGTATGGTCGGCATGTTGAGCGCCTGACTCGTTTTCCATTCTCAGCATGATCCGATCATGTTGGCGTTCCACCATGGCAGCTCGGTTCGGACGGCCTTCCTTACTGTCTTCCAAAATGGTCTGACCCTTTAATCGCTCTGCCCATTCAGGTGATTCTTGATGAGTCATCCCCGTTTTTTGATGGGTAGCGTGATCATGAACTTCTTCAGCCAGGAGTGTCCCCCCGGACAAAAAACTGGACCCCCCGACTAATAATCCAATGGAAAGTGTGGTGATGGCTTTCCTAGATTTCATGTGAAACATGGACCGGCCTCCTTAATGTGAAATAAACTGACAAACCGAAGACGTATTCTACAAATTAAACAATCGATAATATTCCTTTAAAATTGTGGGAAGCGCAAAAGGTAATCCAATCGATTCAGGCTGTCAAGTCCGAACGGTATGAGTTTGATTTCATTGTATTTACAACTACTACAATTTAAAAATAGTTTAGTCCCTAACCCCAAAAGGAATATTTGAAAATAGCCATTTAAGGCCAGTGATTCATCGCCGGCTATTAAAAGCACGACCCCAAAAAAATCTACGAGAGGGTGAGGCCTGCAAGGTACGAGGAAAAACTCTGCTGCAGAGCTATAGAAATGGGACCCGGCTTTCCATCCTGTATAGGTTGTCCATTCACTTGAATGACTGGCAAAACTTCAATTGTTGTGCCCACCAGAAAGACTTCATCGGATTGCAGAAGCTCCGATAAACGAATTGGTCGAAATTGGACCTCCCAGCCTTTTTCCTGCGCTAAGATCACCACCTGTTGTTGCGTCACACCAGCCAGGACTAAATGATTTCGTTCCGGCGTGATAAGCACGCCATTTTTCACCGCAAAGATATTACTCGTGGCCCCCTCAGTCACCTGTCCGTCTCTTAAAAAAATCCCCTCAAAGGCCTTGGCCTCACGGGCTTGTTGCTTGGCCAATACATTGGGAAGCAAATTAAGGCTTTTGATATCACAGCGGTGCCATCGAGTATCCGGTAGGGTAATGACACTTACCCCTTGTTGGCACACTTCTACTGCCAAGGCAACCATCTGCCGGAAGGCTAAAAAAACCGTAGGGGCCCCATTGGAAGGGAAAGCATGCTCCCGCGGAGCGACTCCCCTGGTCACTTGGATATAAATTTTTCCTTCTTGGTATCCACTCTGCCGAAGTCCGGAAAGGAGGAGGCCCAGAAATTGGAGTGGCTCTATAGAAAAGTGAATCTTGATTTCTTTGGCACTCCTAATCAGCCTATTGAAATGTTCACTCCAAAAAGCAGGAACCCCATGGTAAGCACGAATCACCTCATAGACGCCATCCCCAAATAAAAATCCACGGTCATCTGGAGAGATCGAAATCTCTTCCAATGGTGAAAAATGCCCATTGAGATACCCAATATCCGGCATGTCCTGGTTTCATTCAGGAAGACAACGGGGGGAGGACGGTGACATTAAACATCCGTCGATCTTCTGCTGTAAACTTCCATGCCATCCTTTTACTAAACTCCAAATGATGGGTTCCGGGTTCTAACGCCCGAAATTCAAATGATCGCCGGCCTGAATCTACCGCATTATTACTGACCGTTCGAAGAAACTCATCTCCCACTAATCCCAGTACTTTGGGGTCATAACTTGGGACCCATTGTTCCCCACGGGTCCGATCTTCCCATAAATGCACAAGAAACGTATTCGATTGGAAAACCTGAATCGCCTTTGCCTGAACCTGATCTGTTTCCATTCCCTCACCTTGACTAGACCGAAACTCATGCTACGTCTGTTGAGTCCGCTATTCTCCTGTTAGCCAATCACGTTTTTTTAAGCAAACAAACACATTTCCCTTATCAACCATCACATCATAATTCACCACACAATACCCTCCACCATCTGGTCCAAATCCAGAGCGAATGTCAAATTGCTGGTGATGCCACGGGCAAGAAACTAAAAAACCTTTTAATCGACCCTTGCCCAAAGAGGCTCCCTGGTGCGGACAGATATCATTAATCGCAAAACACCGATCACCAACGCGAAAAACAGCCACACTTTTGCCGTCGACCTTATATACACGCCCCTTTCCTTTTGGGATATCGTCCAGCTTCCCGACATACACAAATCCCTCTTTAGGACTCAGCGGTTCATAGGTTCGGCAGTCCATTCCATGCTCAAAATCTGAATCATTCATAACCGGTTGCTAAGAGACAAGCAAGGTAAACGTGACTTGGGCCCCTAACTGAACTTTGGCTTGGTCCACAAAACCAGCATTGGCCTCAACAATATAACGTGCATCTTGAGGCGGGGGCCCATACCAGGGGCATTGACTTTCATTGCATGGAGGAGCCCTTTCGACTATATGCACGACTATTTTACTCTCATCAACCCAAATCACATCAACAGGAAATTGAAATTCTTTTGTCCAGACCCGATGAAGACCTGAATCTTCAAAAATATAGATCATTCCCTCATCGGGAGGGAGAACATTTCTAAATGCCAATCCGAATAAAAGTTTTTCCGGTGTATCAGCAACCTCCGCTTTCAACACCCCTCCGCTGGGAAAATTTACATTGATGACCTGAGTCTGTTCCGGGGCATTAAACAATAGGGCACCGGAAATCAGGAATAACGCCATTACCAGAAGAAAGACGATTCGCTTTTTACTAGGGCCCCCTTTACTTTGTAAAAAAGACAACATTGTTCTCCCTCTATCCTTATTTTCTAAAACCCCTTTTTCCTCAAGCCCTGCGCCGTTGCTCCAGACAAGCTCTTTTCTATAATTTCGAGATTTGCTCAAATACCACACCCACGATAAGATATCATGTAAGCTGATATGATTTCAGCCAAAGCGAAGGATGGGCAACAACCCTTCGCATCACTTCCCCCAAGGAACAACATTACCTCATACCATGGAGGCCTCGTATGCGCTACCTCCCAAATTTAATTCTTGCGCTTTCCCTAGTTTTCTTTTCCTCTACCAGCACCTCCGCTTCTCCATCGATTTCCACCGCCATCGACCGGTTTGTCTCTTCCCTCTACCCCAAGGGCAGCCATTACTTCTGGGTGATTAATAACACCACAACCGAGTCTCCGGAAGAAATGATTGTCGACCTCAACACCAGTGTCAGAAATTTACCAGAGGATGAACCGACGGAGAGTCGGTTTTTATTATTGGTTGTCGAAGGAGAACTGCGTGCGGTTCAGAAAATTCCGTTGAACGCTAACGTGGATTGTCAGAGTGACGAAGAAGTGTAGTTAATATACGCAATCAGGTAATAAAAAAGCCCCATCCCTTGAATAGGATGGGGCTTTTCTTACAAAATTAGGTCCAAGCAATGGCGCTACTTGGTCAAGATCAATAATTGTCCACCCAGGTGGGCTTCATGTAATTGACACTTGTAGTTCAATAAATTGTTCGATGTCACATATGTGAGATCACTCATGGGAATACCGATATATTTGGTTTCCCCAGGGGCCAAAACAAGCTTAATATGCATCGACGTTGGAGCGGCAAAAGCTGAATCAGCGGAAAGCTCAAAACCATGTTCCTTGTCCATATTGTTGGTTACTTTGAACAAAATAGGTCTTCCTGCCCTCCCACCTGTCCCAGTGGCCACAAGACTCAAAATAGATGTCGCGGGATACCAGACTTTCTTTCCACCAATTTCCATGGCATTAAACTCAAGATCTACAGGCAGCTTTGTAAATGGCTGGCCCACGACAGACCCTGTTTCAAGGTCACCAATTTCCACACCACCGGACTGTAACGCAAATGCCCCCGTACTACCGGCCAAAACGAACACCACACTTAAAAGGACGGATAGAAGCACTCTGTGCATCGCCTACCTCCTCATGAGAAGCTGTTGATAATGAAGGATTTACCTAAAAACGCAAGCCAATTTTCTGATTTATATAGTTTAAGTTTCAACAAGAGGGTTGGTTATAGCATATGGCATTCTTCGACGCAAGAAGGTTTTTATTATTACGATTCCTAGCGAATAAAAACAAGAACGTGGTTTACCAAGGAGAGAATTCAGGAATATTCCAACATTCTTTAAATAATTTCCTAGGGATTATAGGACTTTTTCTCCATGATGGATGAATTCTTGAGTACCATTTCCTCTTATTTCCCCTTCATCTCAATTTATTTTTCGTTCTCATCCAAAACAGTCCCATGACATTTGGATACACTTGTAATACAGTTTTGAAACAGGAGAAATTGTGGAAATGAATGGTAAGGGCCATCACATCTAAAATCAGATGGCAGAAACTTTCAAACCTCCAGGAGGACTCCAGGGTAGCAACCGATCCTCAAATTTTTCCATTAACCTTATCAGGCAATAGCCCCATATGAATAAATGTCCCCTGCCCAGGTAAGACCGATGGCCATCTCAATAATCCAATGAGATGGATAGTATCTCCTCGGTATTCTCCTGCGACAGCCCCCAATGCATCGAAAATGATTATCCGTGCACAAACATATTATGTTCACGCTCCCATCCAATGGACGACTCAGGTCCATGTCCGGGTATGACGAGTGTACTTTCTTTGAGGGTGTACAAGCGTTCACGAATAGATCGCTCAATTACCAGGTCATCTCCACCCCACAGGTCGGTTCTGCCTATTCCGCCCCGAAACAAGGTGTCTCCGGAAAACACCAGATTCTGGTTTTCAAAGAAAAAACATACCGAGCCGGGAGTATGGCCAGGAGTATGGATCACGGTTCCTGTA
Source organism: Nitrospirales bacterium (assembly GCA_021604105.1). GTDB lineage: Bacteria > Nitrospirota > Nitrospiria > Nitrospirales > UBA8639 > Nitrospira_E. The sequence continues at coordinate 41,600 of BQIW01000026.1, forward strand.
TAGGAACCCACTCGCACCTCTGATTCATCTTTAATCCAACGGTCCGGCGGAGGGGCAGGCACATAGGGAATGCGGAACATTTGGCATTGAATTTCCAGCATGTCCCAAAGTTCTTGATCCTGAGAATGCAAACACAGAGGAGCCCCGGTCGCTTGTTTAATATGACCGGAGGCTAAAAAATGGTCAAAATGAGCATGCGTATGCAAAATGGCCGTAACGGTGTACCCCCGGCTATCAATTTCCCCGAGTATGCGCTCAGGATTTCCTCCCGGATCCACCACAATGGCCTGCTTCGTTTCATTGTCACCGATAACCGAACAATTACATGAAAGTGGAGGGACGGGGAAAGTTATTCGAATGAGCTGATCCATCGCAATCTCCTTAAACGACCATGGTAAGGCAGTGAATTAAAGTTGAATGAACTCATACTCTGAAACAAATTTACACAATTTCTCATAGGCATGATAGAAAATTCCCCTTCTAAATATCCGCTTCAATATCAAAGTTTGAAATAAGAACAGTTTAAGCCTAAAATACCTAATAAAAGGTACCCATTTGAACCAACCACAACACCATCTTCCCTACACGGAAATGCTGAGCCGGTGAAAACTCAAGCATTCCAGCGCTGCCCAACATCCAAGCAGAGGCCAGATACTCTCCCCTGCTCAAGAGGCAAAGCCCTATCCCTTGGCGCGGGGATGCTCCTCTTCATTCTGACTGGTTGTCCCCAAAATAATTCTGGACTTGAAGAAGAAAATATTCAGCTCAAAAAGCAGGCCACTAAATTAGAGTCGGTAATTCATTCTCTCCAAGAGGGAAACAAAGTCATGCAACAACAAATCGACTTGCTGAATCAAGAATCCAGAAAAACCGCAGAATCCTATGAATCGCAGCTACGAGACGCAGAAGTCACACACCAGGAACAACTTCGAGACACACAGGCTCAAATGGCCGAACTGGCGAATAGCCCCAAAAAAGATGGAGCCAGAATTAAAGCTTTAGAACAAAAACATCGGAAGTTGGAGGGAGAAAACAAATGGCTCAGGAGCCAACGGGACCAGATGAGGAAGAACCTTACAATTCATCAACTTGGTGGTCAAAGTCAGGAGTTGCCGTTTCCCTTTTCCTCGGCTTTAGAAGTGATAGAAGACGCATTCACGAAAAATGGCTATTCAATACTTTCCAGCATGCAAACAGACCAAAAGGCTGTCTTTATTACTGATCGAAAAACGTCACTTCCTCCCTCATTGGAACTATCAGGTTTTCGCAATCAATACCTCCTCTCAATTGAAAAAGGCCCTTCCGATCATACCATCATCTGGGTCCGTGCCGAATTTGAAAAACTGTCCAAAAACGGGCAGATGTTCTCCGCCCCGCAATCTGAAATCACCGACATCGAATTGCGCCTTATTCAGGAAATCCATCAAGCTCTCTCTACCGGAGCGGCAGCTCAGGCCAAGAATTTTTAATTTCCTGACAAGCAGAAGCTCTCAACCCAGCATTCAATCGATCTGTTAAAACTCCGTTTACGCATCAGGTCACAGACAGAGCCAACTTTTATAGTTACAGTCTCGATTTCATCAATGGCTCTCGAGACGCAAGGAGATAGCCTTGAGCAAGAAGTTCGGCTTCCTGTTTGACAAGTGAGCCCGCCCCAGGAAATACCTGTCCAATAAATTCCACAAAAACATCAATTTTACGAAGGAAGAAATCATACTCAGAACCAGATGTTCGAGGGTGGGCAAACCAAAATTCCACGAATTGTTTCAAGGAAATCCCATATTGATCCAACATAGCACACACATTGGGAAACATTACCCTCACATCTCCACCCCATGAGACAATTTCATATGGTAAATACTGCGTCGCATACACATGAAGACCCGTATTCATGTCAACATCCCATTGGTTAGGGACATCCAGCCGGCCACTCAGGACTTCACTGACCAATGCCATGTATTCTCTGTATTGGCAGGTTAATACTTCACGAGTCTCCCGAGAGGGCTCGACATTTTCTAACAGTAAGGTTTCGACCTTTTGAGCATTGGAGGCGGGCGAAGGCATCCGGGCAGGGACTTGCACGAATGGCTCCATCATCGTCAATACCGTCTTCATTTCCCCACATATAAGCGGGATTGGCTTATTATCGACTTCTAAGGCAATGCCTTTGAGATTGAGTAGACGAGGCTCCCTTATCACCCGAGCCAGTAGCATAAGTAATTCGTCCGGAATGGGAGCTTCATGGGCGTCAATCCAATACGGAGGATGATCATATAGTCCTGACCCCACTTGTGCGGGAATATGCGGATGGCAATCCAGACCTGCGATATGAATTTGGATCACTCTCTCCAGGGGAAATTGCTCAAGAAAATCTTCGAAAAAAGATTCCAGGCATTGGCTCCGCCAAGCGCCCGAATATCGATAGACCGTCCAAACATGCCCGAGATCCAAGACCAACCCACAGGGCGCCATGGCGGTAATGTTCGAGAAAAATTCTGCATACGGCATTTCACCTATCAAAAAATAAGTTAAGGGTGGACTCTCCAACAGCAGCAATGGCGAGTTAGCCCGTAGCCCCCAAGCACACTCATCAAGCTGCAACTGAGCGTTCCACGCCTGGTACGCCGTAATGTCAGCAGAAGCGCTGGTAAAGACAGGAGGCAAATAGGTCCCAAATGAAAAACCGGCTATTTCTTTGGCCGCACATTCTTGATTGACCCAATGAGCCTGTAACATTCGAAGATTGAAGGCGATAGCCCGTAATCGCTCTTGAGAATTGTATGCGGTATCCCAATCCGGTTGCGTGACCCATACCCCCTCGGCATGGTAGGCCAAAGGTATGTCAGGAAGCCGGGCTCGAACCATCTCCAAAGCTTCAGAAGCCGCATGAAAAATTTCAAGATAACCTATAGGGATTTGCTCCCGTCGAAGTTCCTGATATAAATCAAAGACATCAGGAGAATACACATCCACGGATAAGCCAAAGCCCAGATATGGAATCCTGCCTGCGCGCCGAAGAAACTCTTCATGAATAGCCTCTCGACGTGATGGGTCTGTTGAATAACTCAAACGTTTCTTCATTTCAGAGACGTAAGAAGCGAGGAAGGAATAAATTCCGAGGGGACATTCAAATAATGCCCGTCCGGCAAGCTCAAAATTTCCGGAACGGATAGGTACAGGAAGGAGGCGTGATCACAGCCGCATGGCGAACGCGTCCTACTTTTTCTTTAATTGTCGGTGGCAGAACACTCACACCCATCGGTGACGTTCCACAAGAGCCTTCTACGATCCGACGAAGGCGCAAAACATTCAGGAAGGGAATGAAATTAGGAGGCTCGAAGGGATTGTCCGGCTTGGAGATACCGGTGAATGCCGGCCGCAGACTTTCTTCCTTCTGCAATTGCCCAGACAATCAGGGATGCACCCCGCTTCGTGTCTCCGGTTGCAAAGACTCCATCCACACTAGTCATGAAGTGGGCATCAACACTTACATTCCCTCGGGGATCATATTGAAGGCCAAGAGAATCCAGCAGGCCGTTCTTCACAGGCCCCACAAACCCCATCGCCAACAACACCAGGTCAACATCCATCTTGATCTCGGACCCCGGCACAGGAACCACCTGTCCATTCTCAAAATTCACACGGGTCGCATGCAAACCGGTCAGCTGTCCGTTTTCCCCTGAAAATTTTGTGGTGGCAATACTCCATTCACGATCACACCCTTCTTCGTGGGCATGAGACGTTCGTAATTGCATCGGCCATAAGGGCCATGGTGTCGACACAGCCCGTGTCGGTGGCGGTTGAGGTAACAACTCGAATTGATGGGCTTCCAGGCACCCTTGACGATGAGCTGTTCCCAGACAATCTGAACCGGTATCACCACCACCAATAATGACCACCCGTTTGCCCTGAGCCGATATGCGTTCCCCAGGAACGGTATCCCCAGCCACCAGCTTATTCTGCTGGCTCAGATAGTCCATGGCGAGATGAACGCCTTTGAGATCTCTCCCTGGAACCGGCAATTCTCTCGGTTGCTCAGCTCCCATTGCAAGTAACACCGCATCATAGTCATGACGGAGGTCCTGAACCGTAACGTCCACACCCACACACACGCCGGTCTGAAACGTCACACCCTCTTTTCGCATTTGCTCCAATCGACGGTCTAATACCCACTTCTCCATTTTAAAATCTGGGATACCATAGCGAAGCAAGCCGCCAATCCGATCAGCCTTCTCCAAAACTGTCACTTCATGACCCGTCCGGGCTAATTGTTGTGCCGCCGCCAATCCTGCTGGACCCGACCCGATAATCGCCACGCGCTTCCCGGAAGAGCCAACCGGTAACACCGGTTCGACCCAACCTTCCTCAAATCCTTTATCAATAATATTCCATTCAATGACACGGATGGAGACCGGATCGTTATTAATGCCTAACACGCATGCCGATTCGCAAGGGGCCGGGCATAGACGCCCGGTGAACTCAGGAAAGTTATTGGTCGCATGAAGTGCTTTGAGGGCATCTTTCCATCGTCCTCGATGCACGAGATCATTCCATTCCGGGATCAAATTCTCCACAGGACAGCCGGCAGGACTTTGGCAAAACGGCACACCACAGTCCATACAGCGAGCCCCTTGAACTTTTAATTTTTCGTCGGGAAATGGGTCATACAATTCCTTCCAATCAAGAATCCGCTGCGGAACTGGCCGTCGCTGAGGCCCTTCCCGTTTATATTTCAAAAAACCACGAGGATCAGCCACGGCTCACCGCCTCATGTTTGCGTTGTGCATGCTCTTTTGCCAAGGCTGTTTTCCGCTCCTGCAGCACTCGCTTGTAATCACTCGGCATGACTTTGACAAATTTCGGCAACATCATTTCCCATGATTCCAGAACCCGCCTGGCATTGACACTTTGGGTGTAACGATAATGGGCCTCAACCATCACACGAAGGGTCTGTTGATCTTCAGAGGACACCACAGGCTCTAATTCCACCATGCCCATATTGCAACGTGCAGGAAATTGTCCATCCTCATCCAAGACATACGCGTCCCCTCCGGACATCCCAGCGGCAAAATTTCGCCCCGTTTTCCCCAGAACCACCACCACCCCCCCGGTCATATATTCACACCCATGATCGCCGGTTCCTTCGATGACAGCCCGTGCGCCACTATTCCGAACAGCAAACCGTTCCCCCGCAATGCCATAAAAATACCCTTCACCACCAGTCGCCCCATATAAAGACGTGTTCCCGATCAGAATCGTGTCTTCCGGCAAATACGTCACCCCCGTCGGGGGAACGACAATAATGGTCCCACCAGAGAGCCCCTTTCCCAAATAGTCATTCGATTCACCTTCCAGAATCAGTGTAATACCCTTCGACAAAAATGCTCCAAAGGATTGTCCGGCCGATCCGGTAAATTTGATCCGAATCGTGTCGGGAGGAAGACCTTCCGGCCCATACTGGCGGGCAATGTGACTTGACAGAACAGTGCCGGTGGTCCGGTTCACATTTCGTATAGGCAGATCCAGTGAAACAGGTGCACCCCCGTCAATGGCCGATTGACACAATTCCACCAATTGATTATCCAAAATTTCTTTCAGACCATGATCTTGGGCTTGCACGCAGGAGGTGGCCACTTCAGGACCGACATTCGGCTTCACCAATAACGGGGATAAATCCAATCCTTTGGCTTTCCAATGGTCCACGGCTTTTTGCACTTTAAGCTTATCCACACGTCCGATCATCTCCCGCATGGTCCTGAATCCGAGCTTGGCCATCAGGGAACGGATCTCTTCTGCCACAAACATAAAGAAGTTCACAACATGCTCTGGTTTTCCCGTAAATTGTTTTCGTAACTCCCCGTCTTGTGTGGCCACTCCCACCGGACAGGTGTTGAGATGGCATTTCCTCATCATGATGCATCCCTCAACAATGAGGGGGGCTGTGGAAAATCCAAACTCTTCCGCCCCCAAAAGGGTTGCAATAACCACATCACGGCCCGTTTTCATTTGGCCGTCGGTTTCCACTCGAATTCGACCACGCAGGTTATTGAGCACGAGCGTCTGATGGGTTTCCGCCAGACCTAATTCCCAGGGTACTCCCGCGTATTTAATGGATGACAGGGGAGACGCTCCCGTTCCTCCTGAATCTCCACTTATAAGAACCTTATCGGCATGCGCCTTTGCCACACCCGCAGCCACGGTTCCTACTCCGACTTCGGCCACAAGTTTCACGGAAATCGCCGCTTCAGGATTGGAATTTTTGAGGTCGAAAATAAGTTGTTTCAGATCTTCAATAGAATAAATATCATGATGAGGAGGGGGGGAGATCAGTTGCACTCCCGGCGTGGAATAGCGAAGTTTGGCAATACCTTCATCGACTTTGTGTCCCGGCAATTGCCCGCCTTCGCCGGGCTTGGCACCCTGGGCCATTTTAATTTGCAACTCCTTGGCATTCACCAGATAATGCGCCGTCACCCCAAAACGACCCGATGCCACTTGCTTAATATAGGAATTTTTGGAATCCCCATTTGGCAAAGGTGTAAATCGTTCAGGATCCTCACCACCTTCGCCGGTATTGCTTTTGGCACCGATGCGATTCATGGCAATAGCCAACGTCTCATGCGCTTCTTTACTGATTGCCCCAAACGACATGGCACCGGTAGTAAATCGCTTCACAATTTCGCTGGCGGGTTCCACGTCTTCAAGAGGGACCGGGTCGCCGGCCCAGTTAAACTCAAACAGCCCGCGAAGGTTCGAACGCTGTTGATCCTCCTTATTCACCAGGGCTGAAAATTCCCCATAGGTTTTGGCATCATTCGCACGTGAGGCATGCTGAAGTTTGTAAATAGTCTCAGGATTCCAATTATGGTGTTCTCCCTGAATCCTGTAATGAATTTCTCCACCAAAATCCAATTGCCGCATGGGAACCGGACGATAAGCCAGCGCATGTCGGCGCAAGATTTCTTCCCCCACGTCATTGAGACCAATTCCCTCGATCCGTGAGGCCGTTCCTGTGAAGAACCGATCAATCAGCCGGGTATTCAGGCCAATGGCTTCAAAAATTTGAGCTCCACAATATGACTGGACCGTGGAGATCCCCATCTTGGAGAATATCTTCAGCAATCCTTTATTGACAGCCTTAATGAATTTTGCCTCCGCCGTGGCCGCATCCACGCTTTCAGGAAAATACCCTTCCCGTTCCATATCCACGAGGGACTCAAACACCAAATACGGATTGATGGCCCCGGCTCCATAACCGATGAGGCAGGCAAAATGATGCACATCACGCGGTTCACCTGTTTCCAGAATCAACCCCACCTCCGTTCGGGTTTCTTCTCGAACCAAATGATGATGAACAGCCGAAACGCCTAAGAGACTGGGAATGGGCGCCCACTCGGCATTGACGCCTCTATCACTCAATATGAGAAACTTTTCGCCATCCTTAATGGCTTTCGAGGCTTGCTGGCATAATTGATCAAGAGCGGCTGCCATGCCCTCAGGTCCTTCCGAAACCTTAAAAAGCAAGGACAGTGCCTTACTTTTAAAGTGAGGATCCCCAATCATCCGAATCTTTTGCAGATCGGCATTGCTCAGGATCGGTTGTTGCAATTTGATCCTTCGGCATGCCTCTGGGATCTCTGCAATGACGTTCGGTTTTGGCCCGATGTTGGTCACGAGGGACATCACCAGATGCTCACGGATCGGGTCGATAGGAGGATTCGTCACTTGCGCAAACAATTGTTTGAAGTATTTAAAAAGCAATTGCGGCCGGTCGGACAACACAGCTAAAGGGGTATCGGTTCCCATTGAAGAAATAGGCTCTTCCCCTGTAACAGCCATAGGGATCAACACCATTTTCAGCTCTTCCACGGTGTACCCGAAGGCTTGTTGACGTTGGCGCAGCGTCGGGTGATCGGGTTGCGGCACATTGAGTGGCTCAGGGAGTTCATCCAAGGATACCCGATATTGTGTGAGCCATTGTCGATAAGGCTTACGTTTGGTGATGTCGGCTTTAATTTCCTCGTCGTCAAGAATACGTCCCTGGACAGTATCCACGACAAACATCCGGCCCGGTTGCAGACGTCCCTTCATACGAATGGTTTTAGGATCGGCCGGAAGCACTCCCGCTTCTGAAGCCAACACCACCACATCATCCTTGGTGATTTGGTAGCGACAGGGACGCAGACCATTCCGATCCAACGTTGCACCAACAAGCTTTCCATCGGTAAAGCACACAGCCGCAGGTCCATCCCACGGTTCCATGACCGCCGCGTGATATTCATAAAACCCTCGCCGGTCAAAATCCATTTGCGGATTTCCCACCCACGGTTCCGGAATCAGCATCATCATGGCATGAGGCAATGACCGGCCGGCCAACACCAAAAACTCTATGGCGTTATCCAAGCAGGCCGAGTCGCTTTGTGTGGAATCATCAATAATGGGAAATAATTTTTTGAGATCATCCCCAAACAGATCTGAGGCAAGCCTCCCCTGCCGGGCACGCATCCAATTGACGTTTCCTTTCAAGGTATTGATTTCGCCGTTATGGACGGAATAGCGGTAGGGATGGGCTAAGGCCCAGGTCGGAAACGTGTTGGTACTAAAGCGAGAATGCACGAGGGCTAATGCTGACGTAAATGTGGGATCCGCAAGATCGGGATAAAACAGTGAAACTTGTTCCGGCAACAACATGCCCTTATAGACAATCGTGTTTCCGGACAGACTGGATATATAGACCCATTCTTTTCCAGGAAGAGCGGATTCGCGAATGGCACGGGTTATTCGCTTACGAATAACATACAGCTTGCGTTCAAACTGCATGGGATTCAGTAGTTCACGTGCAATAAAAAACTGTCGAATGGCAGGCATCGTTTTTCGGGCTTGATCCCCGATTTGATCCTCTTTGGCCGGCACATCCCGCCACCCTAAAAAATGTTGACCCTCTTCACGTACGATCGTTTCAAAGATGGCTTCGCACTGTTGCCTCGTCTTGGCATCCTGCGGCAAAAACACCATGCCGACCCCATAGGCTCCAGCGACAGGAAGGTCGACACCGGTTTCCGAGGCAACCTGGTGAAAAAACTCATGCGGTATTTGAGAGAGAATTCCTGCCCCATCACCGGTACAGGGGTCACACCCTTGTGCTCCCCGATGAGTGAGATTTTTATTGACCTCCAAGGCCTTTTCTATGATGTCATGGGATTTTTGCCCCTTCATATGGGCCACAAACCCGATTCCACAGCCATCATGCTCATTTCCGGGGTGGTAGAGGCCTTGAACTGGAGGCAATCCCGGGTAATTCCACACTGGTTGCTTAGTCACCTGTTTCACGTTTCACCTAAAATGTTATTGGCCATCATTTAAAAAGAGATAAAGGCACGCTACCCTTAATAGAGTCTCTATGGGCCATGGTGTCGTTGTGTGGTCCCGGAGAGCGACGGAAGAAAAGGGAAGTATAAACCAAAATTGTAAACGACAACATTAATGGATGGTCAAAAAATCTGTCAAGACGATCCATTTTCCTTTACACAATTTTTCCCTCACATGGGTGGGGTTTTAAAAAAATGTCTATGGGTTTCCAAGCGATGGTTCAGCTTGACAATCCACAGACGACCCCCTAGTATCGCCGCCATGCATCAGGAACCAGCCCTTAGAGATCTGGAGTCCATGGAGGATGTGTGGGAGGCCTTTCGGCCGGACCTCATTGAGGTTGAAAGCCAAATTACCACACACCTTGAATCGCATGCCCCGCTCATCAATACCGTCGCTGGTCACATCTTTGCCAGCGGAGGAAAACGCATCCGCCCCCTGCTCCTGATTCTCTGTGCTCGACTCTGTGGATATCTTCAAAAGGAATTTTTGTTGCTGGGCAGTCTCGTCGAATTTATCCATACGGCCACGTTACTGCATGACGATGTGCTGGATGAAGCCGATCTGAGGCGGGGACAACCAACCGCGAGAAAAATCTGGGGCAACCAAGCCAGTATTCTGGTAGGTGATTATTTATATTCCCAGGCCATGGCCCTGATTGCCACCTTTCACAACCATGGCATCAACGAAGCCTTAGCCGATGCCTGCCGAAAGATGGCAGAGGGGGAAGTCCTCCAACTCTGCGCCAACAGTCAACCGCACCTGTCGGAGGCCGCCTATCTCAAAATTGTTGAATATAAAAC